>PLYG01000260.1:3410-5274 GCA_003153335.1 Betaproteobacteria bacterium
TGCTCGACGAACCGCTCGCGGCGCTGGACGCGAACCGGCGCAACGAAATCCTGCACGCCATCGAGCGGTTGCGCGATGCCGTGCGCCTGCCCATCGTGTTCGTCAGCCATTCGGTGGGCGAAGTCACGCGGCTGGCCGATACCATGGTCATCATCGCCGGGGGCAAGGTGCTGGCCACCGGCGGGGTCGAGGAGGTGATGAACCGGCTGGATCTGCGGCCGCACACGGGCCGTTACGAAGCGGGATCGGTGATCACCTGCGTGGTGCNNGCACGCGCATGATCTGGCGTACGACCTGACCACGCTGCGGTTCGATGGCGGCGAACTCGAATTGCCGCACGTAGCCGCAGCAATCGGCGAACGGGTGCGGGTCCGTGTGCGGGCCCGCGACGTGACCCTGGCCGCCGACCGGCCCTCGCGCATCAGCACGCGCAATGTGCTGCACGGCACGATCGCGGCGATCACGGATGAAACCGGACCGGTGCTTGACGTCGCGCTCGACATCGGCCGCACGCGGCTCCTGGCGCGGGTGACCCGCCGCTCGCGCGATGAACTGGGCCTGCAGGTCGGCGGACAGGCGTTTGCGCTGGTGAAGGCAATTTCGCTCGACCGGCGCAGCGCCGGGTACGCGTGATCCGATGAAAGCCGTCGTCCAATTCCGCCTGCGCATCCGCACAGGCCCGCACGTCGCGATCGGCCCCGGCAAGATTACACTGCTGGAAGCGATTGCCCGGACCGGCTCGATCACCGCGGCGGCAAAGAGCCTCGAAATGTCCTACCGCAGGGCGTGGCTGCTGGTCGATGAAATGAATGCCTGTATGCGCCGCCCGGTCGTGGCGACCGCAACCGGCGGCAAGAAGGGCGGCGGCTCGCGGCTGACGCCGGCGGGCGAGGTCGTCATCGCGCAGTACCGCGCGATCGAACAACGCGCCGAAGCAGCGGTGGCGGAGGAACTCGCGCAGTTAATCCGGCAGCTTGCGTGAAACCCGGGACGCCCATCTTCATCCCGGAGAACGGGGNNTAGTGTACCGGCCATCGGATTTTCAACCGGGACCACATCGTGCGCCGCCTTTCCCTGGGACTTCTGTTGTCGCTGACCGCGTGTTCAAGCATCAACCCCTACTTCGACCCGGCGCTTCCGCATCGCGGCCAGGACGGCTTCCGCAATAATTACCCGACCGCGCGCGAGAACAGCTACTGGCGCTGGCAGTGGGAGCGCTGGCGCGACGGTCTCCCGCGCCCTCCGGCCAACGGCTATCGCTTTCCGATGGCGGAACCCGAGGTCGCGTTCCTGCGCGCCAACAAGAGCGAGACCACGGTCACCTGGATCGGGCACGCCACCGTGCTGCTGCAGGTGGGCGGCCAGAACATCCTGACCGACCCGCATCTGAGCGCGCGCGCCTCGCCAGTTTCCTTCGCAGGTCCGCCGCGGCGCGTGCCGCCGGGCCTGACGGCCGAGCAGTTGCCGCACATCGATGCCGTCATGATCTCGCACAATCATTACGATCACCTGGACGTGGAGACCATCACGCGTCTTGCTGCGCAGGCGGGCGGCCCGCCCCGGTTCTACGTCCCGCTGGGTTTGCAGCGATGGTTCAACGCGCTGAGTATCACGACCGTGACCGAACTCGACTGGTGGGAGTCGCGTGAACTGGCCGGATTGAAAATTCATTTTGTCCCGGTTCAGCACTGGAGCCAGCGCACCCTTGCCGACCGCAATCAGGCCTTGTGGGGAGGCTGGGTAATCGAGCACCCGACGCTACGCTTTTTTTTCACCGGCGACACCGGCTATTCGCAGGACTTCAAGGATATCGAACGACGCTTCGGCAGCTTCGACCTGGCGGCGATCCCGATTGGCGCCTACT
>PLYG01000143.1 GCA_003153335.1 Betaproteobacteria bacterium
ATGCCGGTGGACGCGCCGGTAATCAGAACTACCTTGTCTTTGAGATCCGAAACCATTTCCTGCTCCAATCGCTTAAGTTGGGCCTGTGCCGCGGTGGCCACGACATAAATCATGGGCGGGACGCCCGCGGCCGAAGCAATCTAGCACATTATCAATCCGGAGGTTGCAACCGATGCAAACGCCAATTATCAAGGCTCCCGCCAATGCCTGCGACTGCCATATGCATATCTACGACGACCGGTTTCCGGTCGTCCCGCAGGCGGTGTTCAAACCGCCGCACGCCCCGGTTTCGCAATATCTCGAGGTGCGCAAGGCGCTTGGGCTCTCTCGTGTCGTGGTCGTCCAGCCCAACGGCTATGGCTTTGATAATTCCTGCACGCTGGACGCGTTGGCGGCGTTTGGCGATTCGGCACGTGGCGGAGCCACCGTTCCGATCGATACTTCTGACGCCGAGCTCGAGCGCCTGACCCGGGCCGGCGTCCGGGGCATCCGGTATTTTCCGTTGCCCGGCGGCTTCCTGGGTTGGGACTCGCTCGAGACGATGGCCGCGCGCGTCCGGAACTTCGGATGGCACGTCCAGTTGCAACTCGACGGCCGCGAGCTGCCTCGTTATGAAGAAGCGCTCGCGCGACTGCCGGTGCCACTCGTCATCGATCACAACGGGAAGTTTCTCGAACCCGTGGCGACCGGCCATCCGGCATTCCAGGCGCTGGTCCGTTTGCTGCGAGGCGGCAATACCTGGGTCAAACTCTCTGCCCCCTACGAAACCTCTAAATCCGGACCACCGCACTACGAAGACGTCGGCGCACTGGCCAGGGCGCTGGTCAAGGCCAATCCTGAGCGCTGCGTGTGGGCGACCAACTGGCCGCATCCCGGGCAGAATCCGCGGCCCGAGAGTGCGCCGCTGCTGGACCTGTTGCTGGAATGGGCGGACGACGACGCGACGCGGCGGCGGATACTGGTCGACAACCCGGCAAGTCTGTACGGATTCTGACGTCGATCCGCCGGGTCCGCTGACTCAATGCGCCCTCAGTGCGCCCTCAGTGCGCCCTCAGTGCGCCCTCAGTGTGCTCGATCCCAATTCTCGCCGACACCGACATCGACCACCAGCGGCACTTTCAGTTGCGCGACGCCGGTCATCAGCGTGGGTAGTTGCTGCTTCAGGTGGGCCAGCTCGTCCTCCGGGACCTCGAACACCAGCTCGTCATGTACCTGCATGATGAGCTTGGTCGAGAGCCGCTCGCGATCCAGCCAGCCCTGCACGGCGATCATCGCCAGCTTGATCAGGTCCGCGGCAGTGCCCTGCATCGGCGCATTGATCGCCGCGCGCTCCGCGGCCTGGCGGCGTGGCCCGCCGCCGGCGCGTATGTCCTGCAGCCACAGCCGGCGGCCGAAGACCGTTTCCACGTACCCCTGAACACGCGCCCGCTCGCGCGTGCGCTGCATGTACGCGGCCACGCCGGGATAGCGGGCGAAATACTGGTCGATATACAACTGCGCCGCAGCGCGATCGATGTTGAGCTGCGCGGCAAGGCCGAACGCCGACATGCCGTAAATGAGTCCGAAGTTTACGGCCTTGATGTAACGCCTTTGTTCGGGCGTCACCTGGTCCTGCGGCACGCTGAAGATTTCACTCGCGGTATGGCGATGGATGTCGGCGCCTTCATGGAACGCCTTCACCAGACCCGCGTCTTCCGACAAATGCGCCATGATCCGCAATTCAATCTGCGAGTAATCGGCCGACACGATCATAAATCCGGGCGGCGCAATGAATGCCTCGCGTATGCGCCGCCCTTCCGGCGTGCGCACGGGAATGTTTTGCAGATTGGGATCGTTGCTGGCCAGCCGGCCGGTGTTGGCGACCGCCTGCGCATAATTCGTGTGCACGCGGCCGGTCCGCGGATTGACACGCCTGGGCAGCTTGTCGGTATAGGTGCCTTTCAACTTCGACAGGCTGCGGTGTTCGAGCAGCAGCTTCGGTAAGGGATAGTCGAGCGCGAGCTCCTGCAGCACTTCTTCGTCGGTCGATGCTTGTCCAGTTGCCGTCTTCTTGACGACCGGCAGTTTCATCCGTTCGAACAGGATCTCGCCTAGCTGTTTTGGCGACCCGAGATTGAACGGTTGCCCCGCAAGCTGATGCGCCTGCGTTTCCAGTTCCATGATGCGCGCGCCAAGCTCGGCGCTTTGCTTCGCCAGTAGTTCGGTATCGATCAGTACGCCATGGCGCTCCATCCGTTGCAGGATCGCGCGGGTCGGCATTTCGATGACTTCGTATACAAACTTCAGCGGCGGGTCGTTCGCGACGCGCGGATAAAGCGCGTTGTGCAATTGCAGCGTGATATCCGCGTCCTCCGCGGAATATTCGGTCGCGCGGTCGATGCTGACCTGATCGAAGCCGATCTGGTTGACGCCCCTGCCGCATACATCCGCAAACTGGATGGTCTTGACGTTCAGATGGCGCATGGCCAGGCTGTCCATGTCGTGCGGCTTGTGCGATTCCAGCACATACGACTCGAGCAGCGTGTCATGCGCGACGCCTGCCAGCAGCACCTCGTGATTGGCGAGCACATGCTCGTCGTACTTGACGTTCTGCCCGACCTTTTTCCGGTCTGCATTGGCAAACCAGGGCCGGAGGCGCTCCAGCACCGTGGCCAGCGACAGTTGCTGCGGCGCGCCGGCGTAGCGGTGCGCGAGCGGGATGTAGCAGGCGATGCCGGGTTCGCAGCAAAACGACAGACCGACCAGTTGCGCGTTCAACGGATCGAGGCTCGTCGTCTCGGTATCGAAGCACGTCAACGCCGCAGCTTCGATGCGCTCGACCCATCGTTCGAATGCGGCATCGTCCAGCACGGCCTCGTAGTGTCGGGACACAGGGGGTGGAGCGGGCGGCGGTTCGTCGGTCGCACTGATCGCGCCGGCGGAAGGCGCGGCAGTGCCCGTGCTGGCCGAATCGGTTCCCGCCGCTTGCCCGCTGCCGATATCTTTTTTCCAGGTGCGAAATTCGAAGCGATCGTAGAGCGCAGCGAGTTGCGCGGCGTCCACGGGTTGCGCGATCAGCGCATCGGGTGCTGCGGCCAACGGGAGATCGCACTTCACGGTCAACAGCCGCCTGCCCTCCGGCAGCCACCCGAGCGACGCGCGCAGGTTCTCCCCGACCGCGCCCGTTACCTTGTCGGCGTTGGCGACCAGACTGTCCAGCGTACCGTATTCCGCCAGCCACTTTGCCGCGGTCTTGGGACCTACCTTGGGGACGCCGGGCACATTGTCGACCGTGTCGCCGACGAGGGTCAGATAGTCGAGCATCTGTGCTGCCGCGACGCCGAATTTTTCCGTTACCCCGGCCTCATCGAGCTTTTCGTTGCTCATGGTGTTGATCAGCGTGATCTGCGGCGTGACCAGTTGCGTCAGATCCTTGTCGCCGGTGGAAACGATGGTGCGTATCCCCTGCTCCTCGGCGCGCCGCGCCAGCGTGCCGATCACGTCATCGGCTTCCACGCCTGGCTCGATCAGCAACGGCCAGCCGTTGGCGCGGATCAGTTCGTGCAGCGGGGCGATCTGCAGCCGCAGGTCGTCCGGCATCGGGGTTCGGTTGGCCTTGTACTGCGGATACCAGTCGTCGCGGAAAGTCTTGCCCGGCGCATCGAAGACGACCGCGAAGTAATCGGGATGATAGTCTTCGACGATCTTTCTGAGCATGGACAACACGCCGCGAATCGCGCCGGTGGGCTCGCCCTTGGTGGTGCGCAGGTCGGGTAGTGCATGAAACGCCCGATAGAGGTACGATGAACCGTCGACAAGTATTAGGGTTTTCATATGAAGCCGGATGGAACGCGGAACAAACTGCCCAAGACGATTGAACTGCCCGCGGGCATGCTCAACTACAACGCCTGGCGAGCGTGGCGGGTGTTTGGCATTATGTCAGAATTCGTCGCCGCGTCGGAAAAGCTCAACCTATGAATGCTCCGGCGCCGATGTTTCGCGACGACTGGCCGCAACCATGACCTTGACCGAACTGCGCTATCTGGCGGCGCTCGCCGAAACCCGCCACTTTGGCCGCGCCGCAGAAAGGTGCCACGTCAGCCAGCCCACACTGTCGATGGGCATCAAGAGTCTCGAAGACAAGCTGGGACTGAAGTTGTGCGAACGCCGCCGGCAGGAAACATTGCTCACGCAGGCGGGGCAGGCGATTGCCGACGAGGCCGCGGTGGTCCTCGCGCGGGTGAAGGCCATCAAGGACATGGCGCTGGCCAGCCGCGATGAATTTCACGCGCCGCTACGCCTGGGCGTGATCTACACCGTCGCGCCGGCGCTGCTGCCGTACCTGGTGCGGGCGGCTAGCACCAGCGGCACCCGGCTCAAGCTGCACCTCCGGGAAAACTACACGGACGAATTGCTCGCTGCGTTACGCGCTGGAACGCTGGACGCCATCGTCATTTCGCCGCCATTCAACGACGAGGGACTCGATGTCGTCCCGCTTTATTCGGAGCCGTTCGTGGTCGCGATGCCCAAGGGACATCCGTGGACCAAGCTCAAGCGGATCGCCCCTGCGGCGCTGGCCGGCGAAAACGTGCTGCTGCTGACCGCGGGCAACTGCTTTCGCGATCAGGTGCTCGACGTTTGCCCCGACCTGAAGCAGCAGCATGCCGGCAGCGACGCGCAATCGTTCCAGATCCTGGAAGGCAGTTCGCTGTCCACGCTGCGGCAGATGGTTGCGAGCGGGGCCGGGGTCACCATCTTGCCGGCAACGTCGGTCGCGCCTTCGGAGCCGACCCATTCCATGCTGGAATTCCGGCCGTTCTCCGGGGTCACCCCCAAGCGCGATATCGTGCTGGTCTCGCGGCGCAACTTTCCCCGGCCGGCGGCGCTGGTCGCGCTGGTCGACTGTCTGCGGCGCAGCGAGTTGCCGGGGGTGACATGGCGCAGCGTGGCGGACAATGCCCCGAGGGGATCGAAGCTGGAGAAAAAAACCGGCTGACCGCAAGGCACTTCCGGCAACCGCCAATCGGATGTGCCTTGAGGGCAGCAAAGAAATATCGGCTGTTGCGGGAATAAAACGCTATTCGAAGGTGTTTACGCAGGTGACAGGCTGTATATTGCGTCACAAGTTGCCTGCCACCTCACCAAACTTTTTCAGGAGATACCCATGAAACTTCACAATGCTCTCTTCGCCGCCGGTCTGCTGGCCGCCGCAACGGTTAACGCGCAAACCGGCCCCGTCAAAACGGTCGGCGGCGCCCTGGTCGGCGCCAACGGCATGACCCTGTATACCTTCGACAAGGACGCGGACAAAAAGAGCGCCTGCAACGGTGCCTGTGCCACGAACTGGCCGCCATTGATGGCCGAAGGCACGCTCGCGGGCGACTACGGCACCATCACCCGCGATGATGGCAAGGCGCAGATCGCGTACAAGGGCAAGCCGCTTTATTACTGGGCGAAAGATACCAAGGCCGGAGACAAGACCGGCGACAACGTCAATAATGTGTGGCACGTCGCCAAACCTTAACCGCCTGTTAATGGCTTGGGTTGTGCATGAACGGTGAGCGGATTGTCCCGCACATCCCGGGTCTGCGCCGGTACGCCAGGTTGCTCACCGGCGATTCGCATCGCGCCGACGACCTGGTGCAGGACACGTTGCTCCGGGCGTGCGTCAAGTGGACACTGTGGCGTCCGGATTCGGATTTGCGCGCCTGGCTGTTCACCATCATGCACAACCTCTTTATCAATCAGTTGCGCGCCGCCCTCCCCGAGAGCGTGCAGCTTGACGACATGGTGGACGCCGGCCATGCAGAAGATGCGTCAGTCGGCATCGATCTCGAACGGGCGCTGGCCCGCCTCCCCGACGATCAGCGGGAGGTGCTGCTGATGGTGACCGTCGAGGATTTCAGTTACGCCTGTCTCGCCCGCGTGACCGGCGTGCCCATCGGCACCGTAATGTCCCGCCTGTCGCGTGGACGGCGGCGGCTCCGCGAAGCGATGGAAGGGACGCGCGAAACTGCCGACGCGCGTTCGCACCTCAAGGTGATGAAATGAAAGCGCCCGACGAAAACGATCTGCATGCATTGATCGATGGCAAGCTGTCGCCGGAGTACCGGGCGCAGGTCGAAGCCGCGCTGGTGGAGAATCCTGCGTTGCGCGCAGAGGTCGAGGCGTGGCGCGCCCAGCGCAACGCATTGCGCGAACTGGGGATGAACGCCGCGGATGGCGCCGTCCCGCTCCGTTTCCTGAATATTGTCCAGCCGCGCCGCGCAGCATGGATGCCGTGGCTGGGCAGCGCTGTTGCCGGTGCGATGATGGGCGTGGCCGGCTGGTTCGGACACGCCTGGTATGCCGGCGCCGGCGAGGCGACCGACATGCGCGCCCGGTTTGTCCATGATGCGGTCGTCGCGCACGCGGTGTATTCACCAGAGGTTCGGCATCCGGTTGAAGTCGGCGCGGATCAGAGCGCGCATCTGGTGCAGTGGCTGTCCAAGCGCCTTGGCGCGCAGCTCAAGGTGCCGGCGCTGCAAAGCCAGGGCTACGAACTGGTGGGTGGCCGCCTGCTCCCGGGCGGCGACGGCGCGCGCGCGCAATTCATGTATCAGGACACCGCCGGCAACCGCATCACGCTCTACGTTACGGTATTGGCGAAGGGCACGTCACCGGGCACGACGGCATTTCGTTTCGAGGAAGGCAATCCCGTCGCCGCGTTTTACTGGATCGACGGCGAGTTTGGCTATGCGCTGGCCGGCAACTTGTCGCGCAGCAGCCTGCTTGAACTATCGAAGCTGGTGTATTCGCAACTGACAGGCTGACAGGCTGTTGAAAGGCTACTGCGGTGGCCATCTGCAGCCATTTGCAGGAGGCGTTTGGAACACGAAACAACGTAGCAGAGCAGGCCAGTGATTAACCCCGTCAACAAGGAGAGTATAAAATGAAGAAAATGGCAAT
Organism: Betaproteobacteria bacterium; assembly: GCA_003153335.1. Lineage (GTDB taxonomy): Bacteria > Pseudomonadota > Gammaproteobacteria > Burkholderiales > Casimicrobiaceae > PALSA-1005. Next base: position 6,928 of record PLYG01000143.1, read on the forward strand.
CGCATTGCTGGGCTTCGCCGGAATTGTCTCATTTTCCGCCCAGGCCCAGATGAAGCCCGAGGACGCAATCAAGCTGCGCCAGTCGGCAATGAAACTCATAGGCTACAATTTCGGCAGCATCGGCGCTATGGTCAACGACAAGAAGCCGTACAACAAGGACGAAGCGATCAGGAACGCCAGCCGTGTCGATGCGCTGTCGACGCAGCCGTTCGAGTTCTTCATCGCCGGTACCGACAAGGGCGAAACCAAGGCCAAGGCCGAAATCTGGAAAGACAGCGACAAGTTCAAGGCCGCCGCCGAAAAGATGCAAGGCGAAGTCGCCAAGCTGGCGCAGGTCGCCCGGACTGGCGACATGGCCGCACTCAAGGCCCAGGTCGGAACAACCGGTAGCGCCTGCAAGGCCTGCCACGACGACTTCCGCGAAAAATAAGCCGCTGCAGTTCTTTGCCGGAGAACGACCGCCGGATCGGGAGGAAACATGACTTCTGTGGTGAAAGTCTGGGACCTTCCGGTCCGGCTGTTTCATTGGTCGCTGGTGGTGCTGATCGTGTTCTCGGTCACTTCGGGCAAGCTGGGCGGCAACTGGATGGAGTGGCATTTGCGGAGCGGCTACTGCATCCTTGCGCTGGTCCTGTTTCGTATCGTCTGGGGCCTGACCGGAAGCCAGACTGCGCGCTTTTCCGATTTTGTGCACGGGCCGAAACGGGTACTCGGTTATGCGCGTTCCCTGCTGGGTGGCGCGACCCCGTTCCATGCGGGACACAATCCGACGGGCGGCCTGATGATCGTGCTGATGCTGATCCTGCTGCTGGTGCAGACGACGACCGGGTTGTTTGCCGATGACGATATCGCCACCCGCGGGCCGCTGGCCGACAAGGCCTCCGGTGCCATCGTCAGCCTGTTTACGACCATTCACCGCATCAATATCAATGTCATCCTGGCCTGCGTGGCGCTACACATCTGCGCAGCGCTGTTTTACCTGACGGTGAAAAAGGACAATCTGATCAAGGCGATGATCACCGGCACCAAGGCCATCCCGGACGATCATCCGGCGCCGTCGCTGTCCGGCCACGCCCCGGCGGTGATCATTATCGCGGTGGCCGCAGCGTTCGTCGTGTGGCTGGTGAAGTTCTATCCGCGCTGAGCGTGTTTAAAGGTCGGCTCGGTATAATCCGTTGACCATGCGCCCATTCCAGCTTCTCCGGCTATGCCTGGGCCTGATGCCGCCCTCGTCGTGCGTTTGCGGCAGGGGCGATGCAGGCGCGCAACGGGCTACCCCGGCCGCGGCGGCGCGTACGATGATAGTCGCAATACGCCGTTGTCTCGCGGAATGGCTGGCCCTGGCGGTCCTGGTGCTGGCAGCGCCTGCGCTGTCTGCTGCGCCCGCTCCGGCCGCAGTGCTGCCGCCCCCGGTGGTCAATGCGTTGCGCGACGCCGCTGTGCCGCAGGACAGCGTCGCGATCGTGATTCAGGAAGTCGGCGCCGCAACGCCATCGCTGTCCCACCGTGCCGACGTGGCGATGAATCCCGCTTCGGTGATGAAACTCGTCACGTCGTTCGTCGCGCTGGAGTGGCTGGGCCCCGCGTTCACCTGGAAGACCGAGGCCTACCTCGATGGGGAGCTGAAGGACGGAACGCTCGCGGGCAATCTGGTGTTGAAGGGCTACGGCGACCCCAAGATCACATTGGAGAATTTCTGGTTGCTGCTGCGCGAGCTGCGCCAGAAAGGCCTGCGCGACATCAAGGGCGACCTGGTTCTCGACCGTTCGTATTTTTCCGCGAACGGCCACGACCCGGGCCGTTTCGACGAACAGCCGCTACGCGCCTACAACGTCGGACCCGATGCGCTGCTTGTCAATTTCAAGACCGTGCGTTTCATCCTGGCGCCGGACGCCGACAACCGGCGCGTCACCGTCCGCGCCGAACCGGCGCTGCCGGGCCTGACCGTGCGCAACACGCTCAAGCTCACCAATGCGGAATGCGGCGACTGGAAGGCGAACGCGCGCGCCGGATTCCTCAGCAGCGGGGACAAGGCCGAAGCGACGTTTGCCGGCACCTATGCGCTGGCCTGCGACGAGCAGAACTGGTACGTGAGCCTGATGCATCACCCCGGCTATGCGGGGGGCACGTTCCGGCAGCTCTGGCAGGAGGCGGGAGGAACGCTTTCCGGGCAAGTGAAAGACGGCGCGGCCAGTCCCGGCGCCAAACTGTTCGCCGCGCTGACCTCGCCGCAGCTCGCGGAGATTGTCCGCGACATCAACAAGTTTTCCAACAATGTGATGGCCAGGCAGTTGTTCCTGACCATCGATGCGCAGGCCAACGGCGCGCCGGCGTCAGCCGAACGCGCTGCGACCACGACCAGGGAGTGGCTGAAAAAGCGCGGGCTCAATTTTCCCGAACTGGTCATGGAGAACGGCGCGGGCCTGTCGCGCGTCGAGCGCATCAGCGCCGAACACCTGAATCAGTTGCTGCAAACTGCGTTTGCCAGCCCCATCATGCCGGAGTTCATTTCGTCGTTGTCGCTGACGGCCGTCGATGGCACGATGAAAAAACGCCTGCTCGGCACCGGCGCCGCAGGCCAGGCCCATATCAAGACCGGCACGCTCGATGGCGTCCGGGCCGCGGCCGGCTATGTGCTCGATGCCAATGGCCGCCGCTGGACTGTCGTCGCCATCATCAACCATCCGAACGCGGGCTATGCCCAGCCGGCGCTGGACGCGCTGGTGCAATGGGTGGCGAGCGCCGCGGCGCGCCGAACGGGGAAACAGGGCGGATCGTGACCAGCGTCACCCGGATCTTGCCCGGCCCCGATCCCGGCGCCCGTGAAATCGGGTAAAAGCCGGTCACCCGCCTGTCCTGCCTCCCTGCAATCCACCCCCCGTCTCCCGCAATCCGTCCGCTGATGGTTGAGACCGCCGCGCCGGGCACGTATTCTCCCGGCATCCAGGGCCCTAGGAGCCTGTCGGACTTAGGATGATTCGGCTGCAACGGCGATGGAGCGGTCCATATTTCACCGCTTTCTCCTTACGTATTCCCGANNCCTAAGTCCGACAGGCTCCTAGCCGGCCCGGTTACAAATCGGAAGAAACCACAAATCATGTTCAAGAGCCTTGGCAATCTGATTCACCGCACACCATGGTGGGGTCTGATCCTCGGCGGAGTGGTCATCCTGGCGGCGCTGGTCATGTTTGCCACGCCCATCCACTTGCTGCGCTTGTCGGACAGTGGCAAGACGCCGGGGGAGAAGAGCGCGATCAAGCGCGAAATCAATCTCGCGTTCGGCGATCGGGCGCTGACCGTTGCCGAGTCGGTGGTGCGCACAATGAAAGCGCGCGCGAAGGATCCGGATCGCATCCGCGAGCTTGATCACGCATTGGCCGAAATGGCCCGCGCCCGCGACAAGCTGTCAAGAGCCCAGGCCGGCATCAGCGACGTAGTCGGCGAATCCGCCCGCAATGCCGCCGATGCAGCGCTGGAGTCCGCGACCGCCGCGGCCGAATCGGCGCAGGAGTCGGCGACCGAGGCCCGCGAAGCCATCGAGGAAGCCAGACGCGATGCGATCCAGAAGTTGCAGGTCAAGGGTATCGACACGAGCTCGACGCTCAAATCGTTCGACGAGCTGCTTAAATCCGCGCAGGACAGCGAAAAGACCGCGCGTGAATCCCTGGCGGCGATCAAGGTACTGCAGTACAGTACACCGCCGTCTCCGGGCGCCACGGCATCGACGCCATCGAAGGTGCCGCCCCCGGCGATTCCGCCAACGTCGCAGGCGCTCGCTGTTCCACCGGCTGCACCGGTCGCGCCCGCGCCACCCACACCATCTGGTGCGGCGGGCGCAGGCGACATTTCCGCACCCGGCAGCTCCGTTCCTGCAGGAGCCGAAACCAACCCGCCCGCCAAGAAACCCGCCAAGAAACCCGCCAAATCGCGGATAGCCATCCATTTCGACTCGGCTCTTCCCGCCGCCATCCTGCCACCGGAAGTTCGCAGCGATATCCGCGCCAAGGTGGCGGGCGATGTGTGGCGCATCGGTGTGGGGTCAGCGCTGATCCTGCTGTTCATCCCGCCGTTCATGATGCTGTTGATCGCGAAGTACTTCATCGGCCGCTCCCGCCGCGTGCTGGCATTTGCCGAGGAGAAAAAGCAGGAGGCCAAGGTCAGCGATGTCAGCCGGCAAATCACCGAGGCGCGCCTGCAGGCGTTGCAGGCGCAGGTCGAGCCGCATTTCCTGTACAACACGCTTGCCAACGTGCAGGCGCTGACTGAGTTCGATCCGCCTGCCGCCAATGCAATGATGGGGCACCTCATCGAGTATCTGCGCGCAGCGCTGCCCAAGATGCGCGAGAGCACTTCCACGGTCGGCCAGGAGGTCGAACTGGTGACGGCCTATCTCAACATCCTGAAAATGCGCATGGGGTCGCGGCTGGAGTTCGGCATCGATGTGCCGGCGGACCTGCTGGCCAAGTCGTTCCCGCCGATGATGCTGCCCTCGCTGGTGGAGAATGCGATCAAGCATGGCCTTGAGCCGCTGCGCGAAGGCGGGCGCATCGATGTCGTCGCAACACGTGTCGTTGGCGCCGGTGGCGAGCGTGTCCGGCTGCAGGTCAAGGATACCGGCAAGGGGCTATCCAACACGCCGATTCAGGGGAGCAGCGGAGTCGGGCTGGCGAATTTGCGCGAAAGGATGGCGGGGCTCTATGGCGACAACGCCAGATTTTCCATCGAGTCCAACGAGCCGCGGGGCGTTATCGCAACTATCGAAATACCGGTCGAGGTTCCGGCCGAAAAGTCAGCGGCCATGCCCGGCCCCACGGGCGCAGCCGCGTCCAGCAAGGCACCCGACGCTCCGCCAAGCCGATGGCGCCGCGCATGGCAGGCGACCAGCAAGACCCACAGCGTCTGGACATGGATCGTTTCCAGGCTATTTTTCGGGCTGATGTTCGCGCTGGCGCTGGTGTTCCTCCTGGCCCTTATCGGCTTGTACGCCGGCTGGCTGCCGGTGGATGTCGGAGAGTTGCGCCTCCATGGCATCGAACGCATGGCGCTGGGGTCGGTCTTGCTCCTGGTCGGTTTTGTCGTTTCGGCGATCGCCGTTGCGGTCGTGGTCGCCGTGTTCTATGGACTGGGTTTCCTGTTTGCCGCGCTGCTGGTCTTTATCCCGGCCGTTATCCTGATCTCGCTTTTCCACGGGCTGGCGCCCTTCATCCTGATCGGGCTTGCCATCTACTGGTTCTGGTGGAAAAAGAAGAAGGATGCCAACAAGACCGACACCGTTTAGCGGCCGCGCGTTTTCTGCGAGAATGCGCGGAAGAATTTCCATATCCCTGGATGCCTGCCGCCGCGCGGCTAGTTGAATTGACCGGTCACCAATGCCTATCACTGCCATCATCGCCGAGGACGAGCCCATCCTGCGCGCGCAGCTCAAGGCCAAGCTGGGCAAGCTCTGGCCCGAACTAGAGATCGTCGCCGATGTCGGGGATGGGGAGCTGGCGCTCGAAGCGATAGCCGAGCACCGGCCGCAGCTGGCGTTTCTCGATATCCAGATGCCCGAGATGACCGGCGTCGAAGTCGCAAGAAGTCTCGCCGCCAATCGTGAACTGAAATGCCACATTGTCTTCGTGACGGCGTTCGATCAGTACGCGGTCGAAGCATTCGAGGCCAATGCGGTGGACTATGTGCTCAAGCCGTACAGCGATGCGCGGCTGCAGGCGGCCGTCGATCGGCTAAAAGAGCGTTTGGCGAGCGTTCCGGCGCCGGCGCCCCAGGACTTGAGAGCACTGGTGGCCAGCATTGCCGCCAGGCTCAATCCGCAAGGCGAAAAACTGAAGTGGATCAAGGCCAGCGTGGGCGCCACACTGCGTCTGATTCCGATCGAAGACGTGCTGTTCTTTCAGTCCGGTGAAAAGTACACGATGGTGGCAACGAAGGAATTCGACGCGCTGATCAGGATCCCGATCAAGGACATTCTCGACGGCGTCGACAGCGACAAATACTGGCAGATTCATCGCTCGACGATTGTCAACGCCAGCGCGATTGAATCGGTATCCCGGGATTTTCGCGGCCAGGCCACCGTCAAGGTGAAAGGCCGCAAGGAGAATCTGGCGGTGAGCCGGCCGTTTTCGCACTTGTTCAAGCAGATGTGAACAGGCGATGGCCCGAGCCGTCAGTCAACAGCGAACCGGCGCCGCCGAATCGGCGCGCGTTCCGATTCGGCTCTGTCGGCTACCTGCCCGGCAAAGCAACAGCCGGGACCAACTCAGCTCACCGGCTTGGCGTCGTTGAGCTTGATCCAGCCCTTGATCACGCGATACAGCGCCCACAGCCACGCGACTGCCCAGAGTGGCCAGGCGATCACGATGCCGATGATGGTAACGAACAGAATGGATCCGACCACGCACCACAAGACGCTCCACCAGAAGGTGCGGATTTGCCACGAAAAGTGCGACTCCATCCACGTGTCTTTGGCCTCGTCGCGCTTGATGTACGCGATGATCACGCCGACCAGCCAGGTCACGCCAATGAAAAAGCCGATGGCGTAGCAGGCATAAATCGCATGGCCGACGTTGATCAGCCCCGATGGCGGTCCGACTTCTCCGCTGGGCGTCACGTCGATTGCCGCCGATTGATTGCTGTCACTCATAAAGTCTCCCGTCCTTGTGCGCGGCAATCGTGCCGCCTTCGGTTTCCACCCACATCAAATCGTCATCCGGATAAAAAGCGTTGTCGCCCTCGATCCGGTTGCCGATTTCCAGATACTGCGCCGCTGTTGCCGAACGGTTGACAAAGTGATGCGCACTGCGCTTGCCCGCAGGATAGCCTGCGCACATCCCGGCCCGCAAGATCTGTTCGCCCTCATCGGAAATCAACACCACCTCTCCCGAGAGGACGTAGACAAACTCGTCTTCGAGGGTGTGCCAGTGCCGTAGCGCCGATTGTTCACCCGGCCCCAACGTGACCAGGTTGACGCCAAACCTGGTCAGGCCGCAGGCATTTCCCAGCCGCTTCTTGGCGCGCTCGCCCATGCGCGAACGAAAGGGCTCAGGATAGCCTGAACCCCTGGCTTCAACCAGGGTCGCCGGATCGAGCGCCGGCAGGATCAGTGGCTTCATCGCCGCTCCATCGATGGTCCAACACCGCGGTATTATGCCTGTCCCCGGAACTGCTGGGGAGCCCGCTCGGGCAACGAGGCAGCCTGCCCGCGGCGGGTGTATCGCTTCTTTCACGTCCGGATAATTCGCAGCGCAACCTAGGCACGCGTGGCGGCCTCGGCGTGCCCCAGTGCCCGGAGCAGGCGCCCGGCGACGGCGGCTGGAGAATGGGCGCTGCGGCAGGCCGCCTGCTGGGCTGCCAGCGCATCCTGCACGATGGCTGATTGCGTCGCCGCCCAGTTGCGCGCCATGAATTCCGCCCACGCTTCCGGCGACGGTGCATCCCCGTTCGGCGCCTCCCAGAAGCTCGCATCAGCGAAGATCTCGGGCAACGCGCCGAGCCGCGTCAGCCAGAGCGGATTTCCCGCCACCCGCGCTTCCAGCGCGGCGATGCAGAATGTCTCGGGAAAGGTCGACGGGTATGAAAACACGTTGGCGCGTTGCAGTTCCCGGTACAGTGCAAGCTTGCCCAGGGGCTTGCTCAAGGTGACGCCGGGCGTGCCGGCGAGCCTCCGGAACAGGCTTGCGTACGGCGCGTTGTCGGCCAGGCCGTAGAGTTCCATCCCGCTCAACACGACGAGGCTGGCCCCGGGATGGTCCTTCCGAAACAGGGGAAACGCATCCGCGAGCACGGCCAGGCCGCGGAACGGTGTCGACGAATAGATGATGCGCGGAGTGTCGAAAACCTTCTCCCGCGCGTCGACTTCGCGGAGCGCGCGATCGCAATAGGGGTTGCCGATCACCGCTGCCTTTTCCGCCCCGATGCCGAAACGGCCGAGGTACCGGTCGCGCTGCCAGCGGCTCACAAAGAGAAATCGCGAAAAACTCGCCGCATTGCCGGGCTGATCGAGAAACCGCACCGCCTCCTGGTCGATGTCGTGATGCGCCCAGAGCACGACTTCGGAGCCGGCTGACCGGGCAGGAAGCTGGCGCAGACCCATCCCGGTCACCCAGCTTACAAAAACTATCCAGCGGGCGCCGGCCAATTCGGCGAGCGTGATCTGGGTGTTCGGCCGAATGCGCAAACGGCCGTAGTCCCGGGGAGCGGAGACGCCATTGAACAGCGTGACTTTCGCCTGCCCGGCCAGGCTGATGCACGTGTCCATCACCGCGCTCTGGGTGCCGCCCAACGGCTGCGACAAGTAGCTGTCCGCGTCAAAGTCCAGCGGCAACAGATCGATCACGATCAGTTCAGACATCGCGGTTCCCGCTGCAGCCTTCCGTTACTGCCATCGCCACAGTCCGTCCGGTTGATCGCCGGCGGGCGCGGCGGCTTCCTGGCCGGCAACGCCCGGCTCCTGGCGCATGCACACCACGGCATCGAAAAACACGGTTGTCCATCCGGCGGCCGTGTAGCGCAGCGCGAATTCCTGCTCGAACCGCGCGTGCTCTTCGTCGAAGCGGCCCATGCCGCGGATCGCGGCCGTTCGCATCAGCGACGGCAGGATGCCAAAGTGCGGCCGTGCCGTATTCGCCGGCGTTCCGGCGGGGGAACTGGCGCCCGGCGCGTCGGGCACATGCTGATGCTTCACATAGCGCATTCANNGGCGAGCGTCCGGTCGGCGAAGTTCTCCGCGAAATTGCGGTTGAACAGGACTTGTCCGGCTTGCGGATCATCGTCGAGTATGGACAGCGCGCGCGAAACGTAGCGGGTGCCGGCGACGAATTGCCACCCTTGCGGCAGATGCAGCCAGAAGGGAGTCGCCACCGTCTCCAACAGCTGGTTCATGGTCGCGGCAGGGAGGATGTCGTGCCGCTGCGGGGCCGCTCCAATGAACTCGAAGAACGGGTAGCGCGCCTGCAAGCGAGACCAATCCTCGGAGCTCGCATTGCCCCTGGCGCACACCAGCCGGCTGATGCGCTCAATGTCCTGGCAGCAGCAGAGGAACGAATTGATCGTACGCTCCAGCAGGTCGAAACGTCCATCGGCGACCAATGTCAGCGTCGTGCCCGGGCCCGGAGGCGGGGCCCGACCCGGATCGGAGAGACGATCGACAATCTGCGCCGGGTAGACGCCGGTCAGCGCCGCCACTGCCTCGGCGGAGACCGCGCAGTTGGATTCCATTCGCGGCCTTTCCTGTTCGGGCGCGCGGTCGTCCTCGAGCAGCGACCACGACAGCGCGAAACACTCCGGCAGATCTCCGGTCCAGTACGCCGCGACCGCGGCTTCGTCGTCGGCGCCCCAGCGGTACGTCGCTTCGTTGACAAAGAGCAGATCATCGGGCCGCGGTATCTTCTGCGATGCGCACGCGAACAATCGCGCCAGCGCCCACTCGCCCCGCTCGCGGTGCAGTCGCGCGAGCTGGTGCAGCGGCTCGGCCCGCCGGGGGCGAAACTGGTATGCGGCCAGATAGGCGCCTTGTATTTCAGCCAACGGCGCGCCCAGGCGCTCGTTTTGCACCGCGACTTCGTAGAGTGCGTACCAGGTCTCCTCGTCCCATCCCGGCATCGCGGCCCGGGCGCGGTACGCGGCGCGCGCCCTCGCGGGCTCGTTCGCATCGCGCCAGCTCTGCGCGAGATAGAACGCGTAGCGGGCGTTGCCGGGTTCGGCGGCAAGCGCTCGCTCGAGCACCGCCGCGTCCTTGCGAAAGGTATCCGGATCGCGGCTGCGCGCGCCTTCGTGGCGGCGTTCCACCCATGGCCCGGAAAGCGTCTCGAGGCGATGCGGGGTGTCGGAGGTGATGTACTCGTGCAGGACGCCGACGTAGCGCCAGCGCAGCCGGTCCGACACCAGGATGCACATCGCGAATTTCAATCCGGCATCATGGTGCGCCAGGTAGTACGCGTCGCCGGTCAGCGCCGGCCACGTCCAGCCGGCGGGCGCGTGCAGCGTGTTGTCGGCATCCATGACCAGGATGTAGTCCGACTTCCCCCGCGCGAATTCGATCGCTTCGGTCCGGTTGTGGCCGAAGTTGCGCCATGGCCGCTCGATGAGTTCTCCGGGCAGGTCGTGGAAATGGCCGCGTATCAGGTCCTGCGTGCCATCGGTCGATCCGGTGTCGACGATGACCCAGCGGTCGATGAACGGCCGGACCGAATCGAGGCAGCGTCGAATGACGCGCGCCTCGTTCTTCACGATCATGTTCAGGCAGACGGCGGGCTTCATGGCGTCCGGCGCGGATACGGGTGTGACGATGCGATCAGGAGACCGCCTATTCTACCGGAGCGCGGGGACGCGGTTCGCAGCAGCCGAATCATCCTAAGTCCGACAGGCTCCTAGAACCCGAGTTCGCCCCACAGCTTGTCGACGCGATCGCGCACGGCATCATCCATGCTGATCGGCGTTCCCCACGCACGGGTGGTTTCGCCTTTCCATTTGTTGGTCGCATCGATGCCCATTTTCGATCCCAGTCCGGACACCGGCGAGGCGAAGTCCAGATAGTCGATCGGCGTCCGCTCGATCATGGTCACATCGCGCGCCGGGTCGACGCGCGTGGTCATTGCCCAGATCACTTCCTTCCAGTCGCGGACATTCACGTCATCGTCGGTGACCACGATGAACTTGGTGTACATGAACTGCCGCAGAAAGCTCCACACGCCGAACATCACGC
>PLYG01000398.1 GCA_003153335.1 Betaproteobacteria bacterium
TCACGCCGGGTTACTGGAAGCAGCCGGAGCTCTCCGCCGAGGCTTTCGATGAAGAGTCCTTTTACCGGATCGGCGATGCGGTCCGGTTTTTCGATCCTGTGCATCCGGAACGCGGGCTGGTTTTCGAAGGTCGGATCGCGGAGGACTTCAAGCTCTCGACGGGCACCCGCGTCCATGTCGGCAATCTGCGGGTGCAAGGCATCGCGGCGTTGTCGCCCGTTGCGCAGGACATCGTCGTCACCGGTCACGATGGCGATGAATGCGGCTTTCTGATTTTTCCGAATGTCGCGGCATGCCGGGATGCGGCAGGGCTGCCGGGCGACGCGCCGCTGCCGGAAGTCCTCCAGCATCCTGCGGTGCGCGAACGCGTACGAGCCGGCCTGGAAGCGCTGCGCGCCGCGGGCGGAGGCACGTCGACCTGGGCCGCGCGCGCGTTGCTGCTGGCCGATCCGCCGTCCAGCGATGCCGGCGAAATCACCGACAAGGGCTACATCAATCAGCGGGCAGTGCGGGAACGGCGCGCGGCGCTGGTGGAAATCCTGCACAGCGAGTCACCGGACCCGCTGGTCATAAGGCTGTAAACTGCGCCATCGGGCCAGCAGACTGCTATGTGGCGCCCGGCAAAAAAGGAATGGCATGGATGCGATCAAGGCGGCAGCACAATATCTGACGGAATTACGCAACACCGGCCGCTTCGGCGCGCGCCTTCCGGAAACGAGCCGCCCGGCGACGCTCGAAGATGCGTTGAAGATTCAAGACCGGATGATTCGCGTCTATGGTCAGGAAGTGGGCGGTTTCAAGTGCTCGGTGGCGACCGCCGAAAGAACCGTCATTGCGCCGATCTTTGCGCCGACCATTGTCTCGGGCGGGCTTTGCTTCGTCCGCGCCGCAACCCCCGACGCCGGGGACACCGCACGCATCGAGCCCGAAATCGCCTTTGTGCTCGGCCGGAATCTGCCGCCACGCAAAGCACCATATACCGAAGCCGAGGTGCGCGCCGCGGTGGGCGAAGTGCGGCTGGTGCTGGAACTGCTGGCTTGCCGTTATATCGATCCGCAGGGGCTGCCGTTTCTGGAGACGCTTGCCGACTGCGTGAGCAATCAGGGTTTGTTCGTGGGTCCGGCCGTGGTGGGTGGGCTGGATGCGCCGTTGTCCGAATTCGCGCTGCGCATCGAGCGCACCGACGGAGTGGCGCCACCACTGCTCCGCGCGCAGCAGGGTAAACATCCCGACGGGAATCCACTGCTGCCGCTGTACTGGATAGCCAATTTCCAGGCCGCGCGCGGCACCGGATTGCGCGCCGGCCAGATCGTCACCACGGGGTCCTACGCGGGAATGATCGATGTGCCGCTGTCGGCGCCGCTGCGCATTCAGTTTGGCGAACTCGGCGAAATCGCCGTCGAGTTCCGCCGCAAGGACGATTGAGTTACCTCACGCTCCCTCGCCCCGCTTGCGGGGAGAGCCTGGCGCTTGCCGTACGCGTCTCCCGGCAGCCCCGCAGATCGAGCACTGCTTCCCATCCCGGAGACATCGCGCGAGAGGGGGAAATGATCTTTTTCGCTTGCCTTGACACAGGGGGGAGCAGGGGTAGAGTATCGCGCTGTCGGTGGCATCATGGTGATGGCCATCTGCGTAGTCGCAACTCGCCCACTATTTGCCACCAGAGTAAGAGGAGGGGTAGAGCATGAGCACGACCCGGATCAGAGTGTCGCGGCGCAAGGTACTGCTCGGCGCTGCGGCCGCCGCAACGTCGCCGTTCTGGTTCAACATCGCACGGGCGCAGGCCGCTCCGATCAGAATCGGCTTCCCGGTCCCGCTCACCGGCCCGTTCAGTTCCGATGCCCAGGACCAGGTGCGTGCGGCCGAGGTGGCGGTGAAGGAGTTCAACGATAACGGCGGATTCCAGGGACGCATGGCGGAACTGCTGGTGCGCGATGACAAGCTCAATGCGGGCGAGGCCGCGACGCGCACGCTCGAACTCATCGAGAAGGATAAAGTGAATTTCGTTGTCGGCTCGCTGTCCGCGGCGGTACAACTATCGGTCAACGGCGTGACCAAAGAGCGCAAGATCATCTACAATTCGATCAGCCAGTCCGATGCGATCAACGAGGTGAAGGACTGGAGCCCGTACACCTTTCACGAAGCCCTCAATCCCCATCTGACCGGAGGCGCGGTCGGGCGCTACGCGTTCAAGCGCTTTGGCAAGCGCGTGGTGTTCCTCACCGCGGACTACGCCTACGGGCACGAGATGGTGCGCGGGTTTCAGCGCGCCGGGAAGGATTTCGGCGTCGAGACGTTGGCCGACGTCCGGCATCCGCTGGGCGCGGCCGACTATTCGGCTTTTCTTCCCCGCATCCAGGCGCTCAAGCCGGACATCCTGTTTTTCTGCAATTTCGGCCGCGATCTGCTCAACTCGGTGAAGCAGGCAACCGAATTCGGCCTCAAGTCCGGCACGAAGTTCGTCGCCCCTGTGCTGCTGTTCTCGGCGCGCACGGCCGGCGGGGCGGAAGCGTTCGAGGGCGTGGTCGGCGGCACCTCGTTTTACTGGCGGATGGAGGACACCGTGCCCTCGGCCAAGGCCTTCAACGACAAGTTCCGCAAAGCCCATGGCGGCGCGGTGCCCTCGGACTACGGCGCGCTCGGCTACGGCGGCGTGCGCACCGTGCTCGAAGCGGTGAAGAATGCCGGCACCACCGATAGCGATAAAGTCAGCGTGGCGATGCGGCAACTCAAGTACGATTTTTACAAGGGCCCGCAGTACTATCGGGCGTGCGATTCCCAGTCGGTGCGGTCGGTGCTGATCATCGAGTCCAAGTCGACGAACATGAAGGACAAGAACGACGTGTTCAACATTGTGGCGACCGAAGAGCCGGACGAGAAGAACCTGCGCAGTTGTGCCGAGCTCGGTTTCAAAGCCTAGCCTGGCCGGGACGCGCGACCGGCCGGGGAGGCAACGTTCGCCTGGCGGAGGCTGCCTCCAGGCGTGGCTGTGATGGGCGAAATCACCCTCAATCTGTTGCTGCTGCAAACCATCGCCGGCGTCGCGCTGGGGGCGATTTTCGTGCTGCTGGCGATCGGGTTGTCGCTGATTTTCGGCATGCTCGGCGTGGTGAATTTCGCGCACGGCGCATTCTTCATGGTGGGGGCGTATGCCGGCGTGTATTTCTACGGGCTCACCGGAAACTTCTGGTTCAGCCTAGTGCTGGTGCCGCTGACGGTGGGCGCGGTCGGGCTGGTGGTCGAGCGCTTGCTGGTGCGCCCGCTGTACGGGCGCGGAATTGATTATCCGCTGCTCCTCACTTTCGGCCTCTCTTACGTTCTGGTCGAGGCGATTCGCATCCTGTTCGGGGTGGAGGGCAATCCGATGGGCCCCCCGGCCGCTCTGCGCGGCGCCCTCGACATCGGCATCGGTCACTTCCCCACCTACCGCCTGTTCCTGATCGGCGCCACGGCCGTGATCGTTGCGGCATTGTGGCTGTTCATCGAAAAGACCCGCTTCGGGCTGATCATTCGCGCCGGTGCGCAAGACCCGGAGATCGTGCGCATACTGGGTATCGATATCTCGCGTGTCTGGCTCCTGGTATTTGCGCTCGGCTTAGCACTCGCTGGGCTCTCCGGCATCCTTGCCGCGCCTACCCGCGCGGTAACGCCGGAGATGGGCATCCCGGTCCTGGNNCCGTGGTCGGCGGCATGGGCTCGCTTGCGGGCGCGGTGGTGGCGGGGTTGCTGGTCGGAATCGTGTACAGCCTGACGTCGCTGTTCGCGCCCGAGTTCGCGGAGATGTCGATCTTCGCGCTGATGGCGCTGGTGCTTCTGGTGCGGCCGCAGGGCCTGTTCGGGCGCACCGGAGTGTTTGGCTGAGCGCCGCATGCGCGACGCCGCCGATTTTGTTTCTCGCCACCGCGTCGCCGCGGTAGTACTGGTTCTGATCGCTTTCCCGTGGGTGATGCCCTATGAGGCGCTCGCGGTCAACATTCTCATCTTCGGTTTGTTCGCCGTCGGCTTCAACCTGTTGTTCGGCTATACCGGCATGCTTTCCTTCGGGCACGCGGCGTTTCTGGGGTCCGGCAGTTATTTTGCGGGCATGGCTATCGTGCACGGCGGCTGGCCGTGGTACGCGGCGATCGCGGCCGGCACGCTCGGCGCGGCGGCCATCGGCTTGCTGATCGGTTTCTTGGCGATCCGCGCGCGGGGAATCTATTTCGCCATGGTGACGCTCGCACTGGCCCAATGCGTCTACTACATCTTCTACCAGGCGGACCGCTGGACCGGGGGGGAAAATGGCCTGCGCGGAGTCAGGGTGGGCGCGATCAAGGTGTTCGGCGTGGAATTGAACTTTGTCGACCCGCTGACCAAGTACTACATCGTGCTCGCGTTCGTCGCGTTGGCGCTTTGGTTCGTCTCGCGCGTGCTGGCGTCGCCGTTCGGCGCGGTGCTCGAGGCCGTGCGCGAGAACGAGCAGCGGGCGGCGGCTTGCGGCTATGACGTGCCCAGAACCAGGCTCGTGGTGTTCGTGCTTTCCGCCGGCATCTGCGGGCTCGCCGGCACCCTGCGCGCGCTGCACCTGTCGGTCGTGCCGATCGAGTCGCTGCACTATCTGACCTCCGGCCAAGCGGTCATGATGTGCCTGCTGGGCGGCATGGGTACGTTCTTCGGCCCGTTCGTCGGCGCCGCCGTTTTTCTCTACCTGGAGGACGTGGTGACGACCTGGACCAGGCACTGGATGCTGGTGGTCGGCAGCGTGTTCATCGTCTTCGTGCTGTTTTTCCCGCGCGGGATCTGGGGTTCGATCCTGCACTGGATGCGACGGAGGGGCGCATGACCCCGGCACTCCTCGCCGCCGAGGGTATCGGCATGCGCTACGGGAATTTTCTTGCGCTGAACCAGGTGAGCGTGTCCTTCGCGCGCAACACGCTCACCGCGATCATCGGGCCGAACGGGGCGGGCAAGAGCACGTTCTTCAATGTACTCTCCGGTGCTCTCCGGCCGAGCACCGGGCGCGTGATGTTCGAAGGCCGCGATATCACCGGCGACCCGCAACACGCGTTCGCGCGCATGGGCATTGCCAAGTCGTTCCAGATTACGAACGTGTTTCCGCGGCTCTCGACGCACGAAAACGTACGCGTCGCGGTGCAGATGCTTAGCACCCGGTTCGACCTTCTCACCCCGCGCGAATCGCTCACCGCGGTGACGGCGCAGGCCGACCAATTGCTCGAAACCGTCGGGCTGGCCGACGCGCGCCGGCGGCCGGCGGCCGATCTCGCCCACGGCCAGCAGCGCTGCCTGGAGATTGCATTGGCGCTGGCGTGCGCGCCGAAGCTGCTGCTGCTCGATGAGCCCACTGCCGGGATGTCGCCGGAGGAAACCGTCGCCATGATGGACCTGATCCTCACGCTGGCGGCCGAGCGCACGGTGATCCTGGTAGAACACAAGATGAAGCTGGTGATGGGCATCTGCCAGCGCGTGATCGTGCTGCACCACGGCGAGCTGCTGGCGGAAGGCACGCCGGCGGAAGTGCGCGCCAACGCCGAGGTCAAGCGCGTCTATCTCGGGCAGGGCGTCTGACATGCTGGTGGTCGAGAACCTGCACGCCTGGTACGAGCGCAGCCACGTGGTGCAGGGCGTCTCGCTCGCCGTGCAGGCGGGAGAGATCGTCACCCTGATGGGCCGGAACGGCGCCGGCAAGACCACCACGCTGCGCACGATCATGGGGCTGGTGACGAAACGCGCCGGCAGCGTGCGCCTCAATGGCGAGGAGATCCTGGCGTTGCCCGCCCACCAGCGGTTCCGGCGGGGCCTGGGTTACGTGCCCGAGGAGCGGCGCATAGTTCCCGGCCTCACCGTGCGCGAAAACCTGCGCTTGGGGCTGCTGGCTTCAAAGCGGCGCAGTGAAGAGGACCGCCTGATCGAACGCGTGACGGTGACGTTCCCGCGGCTCAAGGAGCGGATCGACCAGGAGGGCACTTCGCTCTCCGGCGGGGAGCAGCAGATGCTGGCCATTGCCCGCGCGATGATGTCGGAGCCCAGGATGCTCTTGCTGGACGAGCCCTCGGAAGGGATCATGCCGGTGCTAGTGGATGAAATGTTCGCGCTGTTCCGCGACATGAAGGCCGCCGGCGTCACCATGCTGCTGGTCGAGCAGAACGTCGAGCGGGCGCTCGCGATTGCGGACCGCGCCTACATCATGGACCACGGCGAGATCGTCCATCACGACACCGCCGCGAACCTGATCGCGAACAAGGAAATCCAGGAACGCTACTGCGCGGTGTAGGTGATGCGGCCGTGCAGGGCGCCTTCCGGCGCCTATTGCTGCGCGTAGTGGAACACTGTTTGCGTGAACACGGTCCCGGTTGCAGTGCCGCGGCACGCCTCGGTGCGGTGGCCCTCATCCACCGCACCGAGGCGTGCCCACTGGCGCACCGGCAGCCGCGTAAAGAGGTGCTCGACGAGATGTGCAGCCGTCTCAAACATGGCGGTTTACACAGGCAGTGCCGTCCTGTACACTTGTCCTGTACATAACTGAATCTTGCCATGTCCAACCCCCGCAAAACCGCAGTCAACGTAACTGAACTCCGCCAGAATCTTCCCGCTTACCTGGCCGACGTGAAAAAGGGCAAGGAGATCGAGGTTACCTCGCGCGGAAAGGTGATTGCCCGCATCGTAGCCGGCGGCGATCCTCACCAGGAGGCAAAGGAGCGCCTGCTCGCCATCCGCAAGCACTGCTACGTCGGCGATGTGCTCAGCCCGACCGGCGCGGAGTGGGACGCAGAGCGTTGATCGTTCTTGACACCCACGCGCTGATTTATGACGCACTGATTCCTGCTCGCCTATCGGCTCGCGCCCGCAAAGCCATCGCTCTCGCTTTCGTGGAGCGGGGCCTCGCCTGCAGCGACATCAGTCTATGGGAGATCGCGATGCTCATCGCACGCAAGCGACTCAATCCCGTGATAGATGCGCGGCAGTTTCTGGATGACTTGATCGCGGCGCGGCAGGTTCGGGTGCTGCCGATTACGGCGGAGATCGCTGTGCTGTCCCAGTCCGCTATGTTTTCCCATGGCGATCCGGCGGATCGGCTGATCGCAGCCACTGCCCGACTGCACCAGGCCCCGCTGATTACGTCCGACGCGAAACTGCGCAAGCTAAAGGATGTCACCACGATCTGGTGAGCCAGCCCTTCTCTGCCGGTCGCAATTCTGGCGGAGAACCAAAATGGACAAGGGTTTCCGGCTTGTTGCCACGACCCAGGAGGAACTGCTCGGTGCGCGCGTGCGCACTGCGTCGTTGAACGACAGGATTTATACTTCACCATTTTCTCAAGGGGCGCATCCATGTTCCGCAGCAAATATCTCGACTACGCCGAGCTCACGCAGCAGCTGGCCGCCTGGGCGCGGGATCATCCGGAGTTCGTGCGCGTTGCCTCCCTCGGCACCAGCGCCGAGGGCCGCGCTATCCCGCTCCTGACGATCGGCAGCGATCCCGACCAAGCGCGCCCGGCGATCTGGATCGACGGCAACATGCACGCCTCCGAGCTTTGCGGTTCCAGCGTTGCGCTGGCGATCGCCGAAGACGTGCTGAACATCCATCGCGACCAGAAGACCGCGCTGTCTTCACCCCTGCCGCCGCACATGGCGCAGGCGGTGAAGGAGTCGCTTTTCTACATCGTCCCGCGCATGTCGCCCGACGGCGCCGAAGCGGTGATGAAGACGGGAAGATACGTGCGTTCGAGCCCCGCCGACCAACGCCGCCACAAGGGCCACGCGTACTGGGAAGGTGCCGACGTCGATGGCGACGGATCCATGGGCTTCATGCGCCAGGCCTGCGCTGACGGCGAGCTGGTCGAGCTCCCGGACGCGGGTGTGCCGGGCGTGATGGTGCCGCGCCTGCCGGAGGATCCGGGCCCGTACTACAAGCTCTATCCGGAGGGCCGCATCGTGAACTTCGACGGGCGGCGCATTCCTGACCCGCACTTTCTCTCCGACAACCAGTACGACTTCAACCGCAACTTTCCCTACCAGTGGGCGCCGGAGCACGAGCAGGAGGGCGCGGGCGACTATCCCGGCAGCGCGCCCGAGACGCGCGCGGTGCTGGACTTCGTGACCGCGCATCCGCACATCTTCGCGTGGCTGAATTTGCACACCTTCGGCGGCGTCCTGATCAGGCCGCTGGGCGACCGTGCCGACCACAAGATGGACCAGGGCGATCTCGCGGTGTATCGCCAGGTCGAGGCGTGGATGAAGGAGCACACGGGATACCCGACGGTGAGCGGCTTCCACGAGTTTCTCTACGCACCCGAGACGCCGATCAAGGGCGATCTCACCGACTATGCCTACCACCAGCGCGGTTGCCTCGCCTACGTGATCGAGCTGTGGGACATCTTCCACCAGATTGGCATCGAGCCGATCAAGCCCTTCGTCGATCACTACACGCGGCTGGACCGCAAGCACTTCGCCGCACTCGCGAAGTGGGACCGGGAGGTGAACCAGGGCCGCATCTTCAAGCCCTGGCGCAAGGTGCAGCACCCGCAACTGGGCGCGGTCGAAGTCGGCGGGCTCGACCTGCTCGTCGGGATTTCCAATCCGCCGTTCGAGAAGCTGGCGGAAGTGTGCGCGACGCAAAGTGCTGCTTTTCTGCGCGTGGCGGCGCTGGTGCCCAGGGTGACGGTAGAAGTAGTGAAGCAGGAGCGAATCGGCCCGGAGCACACGAAGGTCGAGCTGCGCATCGCCAACGTTGGATACCTGGCTACCCACGGCCTGCCGTCCGCGAAGAAATTGGCGCATTCGGAACCGTTGCGCCTGTCCGCAACGGGCTCGGGTCTGAAGCTGGTAGCGCCGGCCGAAGGCATGATCGACATCGGCCACCTCGATGGGTGGGGCACGGGCCTGTATAGCGGCATGAGTATCTTCGCGCCCTGGACGCGCGGCAACGTCCATGAAAGATTCGTCACGCTGGTGGCGGAGGGGCACGGGCGCATTCAGGTCACGGTGGGCAGTTGCCGGGTCGGGTACCAGACGCTCGACATCGCGGTGTGAGTGACAGCGTTTTCGAGTCGGCGCGGAAACTCGCTCGCTCGATCCGCGCGCGCAGAATGAAGCACTACACTAATGCAGCCGGTGCGTCGTCAGATTTTCCCCAGCGCCTCGAGTATCCGTTGCGGCGTGAACGGCTGCGTGGTGACGCGCGCCTTGAACGGCCGCAGCGCGTCGTTGATCGCGTTCATCACCGCCCC
>PLYG01000397.1 GCA_003153335.1 Betaproteobacteria bacterium
AAATCCGCCGGGCCCATCTGGCCGCCCTTGAGCATGAGCTCCAGCCCGTCCAGGGCGGGATTTTCACTGTGCGCGCGGCTCAAGGTCACGCCCGGGGCCATGGTGGTCTGGTAGGACAGTCCCCAGAAGCCAAGCGCCTGCACGACGTGGCTCGAGTTGATGAACGGGTTCTCGATGACGACTTGGCTAATACGGGCGCGTCCATGGATTCCTTTCCCTACGCCGTCGCCTCGTGCGCGATTGTTTCAGCGCGCCGCACTTTGATTTTCACCTCGACGCGTGACCCGAGCCCGTTAATCATTGCCATTAGACGTTCGACGCTGATGCGCCGGAAATCCGCGTTGCGGACGCGCGAGAAGTCTCCGGCATCAATTCCCGTGAGGCCCTGCGCCTTTCTCACGGTCAACTCGCCCCTATCGAGCGTCTTTATGATTTCGGCAGCAAGGATCGCCTTCAACTGGCGAACGTCAGCGTCCGCAATGTTGAAGTCCCGATAGATGTTTCCGCTCCCGCGGATAAGCTCAAGCGGTTCCTTTTTCATCGCAATATCTCCTTCAATCCTTTTAATCGATCCTTCATCAAATCGATCTCGTGTTTCGGGGTCTTAGTACCATGCGCTGATTTTTTCTGAAATGCATGAACCACCCAAAGCTCTTCCCCGAGCTGCACCGCATAGACCACGCGAAAAGCATTGCTCCGATAGGGCAATGCAATCTCAAATACTCCCGACCCGAGCCCTTTCATCGGCTTAGCTATTCCAGCCTTGCCGCCCTCGGCGGCGATGCTCAGCGCATCGAAAATTATTTCGCGCGCGTCTTCAGGAAATCCCTCGAACGATTTTCGCGCCGGCGTGAGCCAGGATACCGGCCGGGCTGCCCTCATTCTTTTCTTCCGTTGTTATTTGAATGTTGGCAGAAATACCAACACCCGTCAAGCCTAATCCTTGAACCCTTCATGGCGAACCCGACTGCTTAGATGCCGGTCTTCACCAGGCCGGGCAGAATCGCGTTGTCGCGGATGTTGGACGGTCCACACTCGCAGGCGTAGTTTCTCGATAAGGGGTCGAATTGAATTGGTTTGAAGTAAAAAACCACCCCTGCCCGCTACTGACGGACCGCTGCTGCGGCCGTGCTTCATCCAGTGATCTGCTTGACGCGGCGCTCGCGGGGACCTGCAAGGCGCTCGCGTGCTTACGCGACGAAGGGGTGAAGCGGCGCTCAATCGCCAAGCACCAGGCGGCCGAACAAATCCGCCGGGCCCATCTGGCCGCCCTTGAGCATGAGCTCCAGCCCGTCCAGGGCGGGATTTTCACTGTGCGCGCGGCTCAAGGTCACGCCCGGGGCCATGGTGGTCTGGTAGGACAGTCCCCAGAAGCCAAGCGCCTGCACGACGTGGCTCGAAGTGTCGCCGCCGGCGATGCCAACCCGCCCCAATGGCGCCATCCGCGCCATCCGGTTCACCACCTGCGCTACCAAGCTTGCGGTGGCCTGCGCAACGACGCGCGCCTGGGTCGTATCCGCCGCCGCACCGTTGGGCGTATCCGTGTAGACCAGCACGTTCCGCCGTGCGCGAAGACCAGCGGTGACACTCTCCACCAGTTGTTCGGCGTAGTCGGGTTGGGTCACGAGGCGCGATACATCGGCGGGCAGCCGCTCGTACGCGGTCGCGGCTTCGACCTGCCTCGCCGTGACCGGCGACAAGCTGCCGGACAAGGCGAATACGGGACCAATGGCTGGGGCCAATCCAGGGACGGAGAATGCCGACGCGTCGTCCGGTCCCGCCAGCTGCGCGGCCAGTGCCTGCGCGACACTGCTGGGCCCAACGGCAAGCAGCCGTTGTCGCAATGCGTGTTGCCAGATGAAGCGGCCGACCGCCGCCAGATGCGACGCATGCGCGATATCGAACAAGACAGGGCGCAAATCGATGCCGGCACACGTTGCAATCCGCGCCAGCTCGCCGTTCAGAAGCGCATCCTGTGCCTCGTCGCTGTCGTCATAGGCGGGATAGTGGATGGCGCCAAGCTCCGGCAGCCCCTGTGCGGCAAGATGCAGGCGCAGGTCGGCTTCATGCATGGGCGTCACCGGATGCCGGCTCATTGTCGGATGACGATCGATACGATGCACCGCACCTCCCGTACCCGCCGCCGCGAACAGATTGCTGAACGCACAATAGCGCCCGATGTTGGGCTGTCCTCCGACGATAGGCACGAAGGCGTTAGCCACATGGGGCCGCAGCGCCTTGATTGCGGTTCCGATGCTGCCGATCGTTGGCGCGCTGTCGAACGTCGAACACACTTTGTAGTGCAACACCGGCACCCGCATGCCGGCGAAGAAGCGTCCCACCGGTGCTAGTTCAGTCTGCATCGCCTCGGGGCCCATCGCACGCGCTGCGCCGGCGATGCCTATGGCATCGAGCGGTCCGACCGCAACCAGTTGTGACATTGTGGGTACGCCCATGAACAGGAGCGCGCGCAATCGTGCGTGCGCCAGTGCCGCAAGGGTGTCGGTAGCACCAGTGAAGTCGTCGCCGTACCAGCCGAGCAGCGGCCCCGTGCGCAGATCGGGCTCCGGGCACCTCGACGCGTGATCGATCGGCATTGCGTCCGGTGGGGGAAAATTATGCGGCTTTGCGTCCGAAGAACGCGATGGCCTGCGCCAATTCCGGCGAGTGCTGCGCGTACTCGTCCAGCGGCGTGCCTGCGCGCGTCGCGGCCCACGCCTGCCGGAGACTGATCACGCCGGCAGCCGGACCTCCCGGGTGCGCCAGGATGCCGCCGCCCGACATGAAGAGCAAGTCGTCGTTTTGCATCGCTGACCACGTTGCGGGCACGGTCCCGGCCCACTGCCCGGACGAAAATACGGGCAGCACGCGGTCGTCGGCGCCATCAGTGAGCGGGGTGTGGCAGTCGTGTGCGGATGCTATCACTTCGTCGTCGGACTGCGCGAACTTCCCCTGCAGGCCGTGCACGTGCATATGGTCCACGCCCGCAAGGCGCCAGAAGGTCTGGTAGGCCCGAAACGACATGCCCAGCAGCGGGTGGCGCGATAGCGCGCCGAAACCGTTGCGGTGGGCATGCAACGCGAGTGGCGTTTCGCGCCGCAGCGTTTGCACGGCCGACATCCCGCACCAGTTCACGCTCACCATCGCGCAGGTCCCGCCCTCGCTGTGTATCAAAGCGGCATGGCGGCGCATGGCGTCGGTCTCGTCCGTGATGTTGAAGGCCATCATCACCAACTTGCCGGTGCGATCACCATGCATGCGGATACGGGCCATGACGGCCCGCACGCGCTGGGCAAGAGGCGCGTGCGCCGGATCGGCGCACACTTCGTCGTCCTTGATGAAGTCGACCCCGGCCGCACACAATTGGCCGACGAGTTCCGCCGTTTGTTCGGCCGAAAGACCGACNNAGACCCCGGTGGCCTCGCGCGTCCCAGCGATACCCAGACGAGGCAGGTCGAACTGCAGCCGATAAGCGGCCGGCAGCGTCAACGATTCAAGGCGCAACCCGGTGACTTCCCCCAGGTCATAGAGATTACCCGTGACGGTAGCGGCAAGTGTGGGCAGATTCGCGCCGATGTTTGCCGTCGGAAACGACACGCGCAGGCGCGCGCGCCGCCACGGTCCTGTGCGGCGTTGCCGATCGAGGAGGGCGTTGGGCAGGCTGGGTGCAGTCGCCGGCGCCAGTTCCTGCACCGCTTCGACGACGGCTCGCGCGCGTTCGCGCAGCTCGTCGGTCTCGCCGTGAACGCGCGCGAAGGTGCCGCATGATTGTTCACCCGCCAACACTTCCGCCACTTGTGCCGGTTCGAGCGGGGTTTCGATCAGGTAAGTGGCCTGGATGCGGTCCTGGCGCATGGATGTTTCAGAGCGTGCTGAGATCGGGGAACGGGCGCACCGGATCGCTGCCATTCCAGCTGAGCGAGGCCGCGCGGATGAGGTCGAACATCTTGCCCTTGGGGCCCGCCACTTCGGAGATCTCGATGACTGTTCCAGGATGATATTCGGCATCGAAGTAGATGTAGCGGCCGTGCGCGCCCACCTCGCCCTGCATCACCGGATTAAAACCCAGTTCGAGATAACGGGCCAGATCCGCGTCGTAGTTTGTCGTCCAGTAGGCCACGTGCTGCAACCCGGTGTTGCCTGCCTGCATGAAATCGCGATACATCGACGGGACATCGTTCCGGGTCTGAATCAGCTCGACCTGCATCGGCCCGGAATTGGCCAGCGCTACTGAATTGTGGGGTTCGTAACTTTTGCCTTTATAGCGATAATTGACAATGGGCACTTTCGGGTTGTAATACCAAGGGCCGACGCCCAGCTTGGTGCTCCAATAATTCATCGCCGCCTCGATGTCGGGGACGACGTAGCCTAGCTGCCGGATTTCACCAAAGAATCGACTCATGGTTGGGTTTCCGTGGTTGGGAGGTGGGATGGGCGAGTCGGGAGGGATCAACGAACTGGCTTGATGCGATCCGACCAATTTCTCTTTACAAACAGTATTCGTTGAGGCGGAGGACTGTCAAAGATGGAAGATGATTGTTTTTGATGGATGCGATTTGACGGCTTCCATATGGACGATTTGCGGTCTGGTCCACGAATTCAGGATTCAGCGCCTATCGTTTCCCCGCACGAGTACATCAAATTCAATCTTTTTTAGCGTTTGACACCTGTAAAGCAGGGGAATACTGTCGGTCCGATAACTGCTGACAAATCAAGAAGCATCATAAGAAGTATCAGCGATGCGTGGCAGGATATTTCCCCGACTCACAGAGGAGAAAAGCATGAATCATCAACGTCGACGCATCATCTCTGCCATGGCTGCCGCTGGATTGCTTTCCGGCATCCCGTTGGCCTCCGCGCAAGCGCCGGTGAAATTGACGCTTGCCCACAACTTGACGCCGGAGAGCCCGAAGGGGATGGGCGCGACCAAGTTCGCGGAACTGGTCAGCGCGAAGAGCAATGGGCGCATCACAATCAACATTGCGCCCAACGAGCAGCTCGGGAGCGAAAATACCAATGTGGCCGCGATGCGGACCGATACGCTCGACCTGGGCAGTGTCGGGCAGGGCGCCCTGCTGTCGGTGGTGCCCGAAGTGGCTGCAATCGGATTGCCTTTCCTGTATTCCAGCCTGCACGAAGCCTGGGCTTCGCTCGATGGGCCGATCGGCCAGGAACTGGCAAAAAAACTGGAAACGAAGAATCTGACCTTTCTGGCCTGGTGGTGCAACGGCATCCGGCAAACGACCAACAACAAGCGGCCGATCACCAAGCCTGAAGACTTGAAGGGTCTGAAAATTCGCACCCCCCTTGACCCGGCCACGGTGGATATGTTCAAGGCTATGGGAGCAAATCCTCAACAGATCAATTGGGGCGAGGTCTACCTTGCCCTGCAGAGCGGGGTGGTTGACGGGCAGGAAAATCCGCTGGCTAATATCTATGCCGGCAAGCTGTACGAAGTGCAGAAATACATCTCCTTGACCAACCACAAGTACGAGCCGACGGCGCTCATCATGAGCGCGCCCAGCTTCAACCGGCTGTCCGAAGGCGATCGCAAGCTCTTCCGGGAAGCGGCCCTGGAAGCGGGCGCCTACCAGAGGAATCTGATGCTCGAATCGGATCAGAAGTTCACCGCCGAATTCAAGAAGATGGCTTCGGTCCAGATGAACAATGTCGATACCGCGCCGTTCAAGAAAGCCACCGAGGTTGTCTGGGACGAATGGGAAAAGAAGCCGTTTGGCGATTTCGTCAAGAAACTGCGCGCCTCCAGGCACTAGCACGCCACCGGAGCGTTGACGTTCGGGCGCAGGAGTCGCCGGCGGGGGCCCGAACCTGTGTCGGCGAGTCGGATTTCGGCAAGCTTCCCCGGTCTACCGGGATTCGCTCACGACAGGCATCGGCGCGCTCCAGGAACGCCGGGATTTGGATCGAACGGGACGAGGAACACACCGCATGTTTGGGGTCAAGAGCGTGGTATCGGTTGCGCATGCGGCAGAGCGCGCCATTCAGCTCGCGTGTAATTTCCTGCTGCTGACAAGCGGCCTGGGATTATTGTGCCTGCTGAGCATCGTGGTCGTCCTGCGCTATGCGTTCGAATCCAGTCTTAGTTTTTCCCCGGACTTGAGTGAACTCCTGTTCTGCATATTCGTCGTGGCGGGAATCGTTCAGGCGGCACGCCGGGGCGCCCACGTGGCAACGCTGCTTCTCCTGCATGCGCTCCAGGGGGGAGCACGTCTGGCGCTGGCGTTGTTCATTCATGGCGTGACCGCGTGCGCCTTCCTGCTGCTGGCGTGGTACGCATTCAAGAACGCCGTCGTTGCCCATGACCAGACCACACCCGTGCTGCAGATTCCCTGGAGCGTAGGTTATGGATGCATCTCGATCGGCTTGGCGCTGGTCGCCATCTGCAGTCTCGCGGCCATGGTGCGCTATGCGTTCGGTGGCGAAGAAGTCAAAGTCAATCTGGCCGACGCCGGTCCGGGGGTCGTTTGAGCATTATCGCGGGAGGGGTGTTCCTCTTATTGCTTGCGCTGTCCTTTCCGGTCGCGCATGCACTGCTCATCGGCGCCACCCTGGGCGTCCTGTCGTCCGATCACTTTTCCCTGTACGGCGTCATCCAGCAGTTGTTTCTGCCCACGCAGAGTTTCCCGCTGATCGCGATTCCGTTTTTCGTGATGGCCGCGGAATTGATGATGACGGGGAAACTCGGCCAGCACCTGATCGACTTCGCGACCGATCTGGTCGGTCGCTTTCGCGGCGGACACGCGCAAGTCAGTGTCCTGGGGTCGACGCTGTTTGGCGGCGTGTCGGGTTCGGCCGTCGCCGATGCCACCGCGCTGGGAGGGGTTCTTGTCCCGTGGCAGATCAAGGTAGGGTATCCGCGGGCCTTCTGCGGCGCGACCATTGCCGCCGCTTCGACCATCGACATCCTCATTCCGCCATCGATTCCGCTGATACTGTATTCGCTGGTATCGAGTGCATCGATCGGCGCTCTGTTCTTCGCCGGGATCGTGCCAGGCTTGCTGTTGGCCATGGGTTTTCTGGTCGTATGCAATGTGAGCGCGCGTCTGAGGAACTTCCCGTACGAAAAGAAGCCCATCGCATGGACGTTGATGGCGCAGCGCGGGTTTTACGCCCTGCCCGCCTTGATGATGCCCGTGCTGGTGTTGGTTGCATTACGCTTCGGCGTATTGACGCCAACGGAAATAAGCACAACCGCTGTGGTCTACGCGATGCTCATCTCCGGGCTTCTCTACCGCGACCTGACCTGGGAGCGGATCAAGACATCCGTGTATACGGCGGGCGTGGCGACGGGCGTCGTCATGCTGCTGATCATGGCGTCGACGGCGGTCGGCTGGATCCTTACGCTGGAGCAGGTCCCCATGATGTTTCTCGAATGGGCCAAGGGGAATTTCAACACCCAGTTTTCGGCGATCCTGTTGATGAATCTGATGATGCTGGTCGCAGGTATGTTCATTGACCTGCCTGCTGCCATCCTGCTGTTGACACCCCTCTTCCTCCCGCTGGCCAAGTCGTTCGGCATTGATCTGGTGCAGTTGGGGGTTATGATGGTTGTCAATCTGGCGATCGGTTTGTATACCCCACCGGTTGGGATAACGCTGTTCATCGGCAGCATGTTGTCGAAGTCAAGCATTGGCGAGACCGTCAAGGAGCTGTTGCCTTTTTACGCTGTTGGCTTGCTGGTTTTGGCGCTGATGAGCTATGTGCCGGCGTTGACGCTACATATGTAATGCCGCGACGTGCGGCAGATTCGACAAAAGTGCCGGCATGCGAACTTCAGATGCGGTAGATGCGCTCCGCGGTGCCATGGAACAGGGCTTCGCGTTCGGATTCGCCAAGGTCAGCAGTGATCTGGTCGTAAGCGGCCCAGAGAGCGGCATATCCGCGCATCATGCCGTCGACTGGAAAGTTGCTCCCGAACATCGCCCGCTTCGAGCCGAAGCAGTCGATCGCCGTCAACAACAAGGGCCGGAGTGTCCCGACCGTCCAGTTGGGGTCGAACATCCCGAATCCGGAAAGCTTGATCGCGACGTTGGGCAACAAGGCGAGTTGTTGCAGGCAGCTTTTCCAGGCGAACCTGCCCGCAGGGCTGTGGTCACGAGGCTGGCCCGCATGCACGAGCACGAACTGCAGATCGGGATGTTGCGCCGCCAATTCTGCCGCGGCCGCGGCTTGTGCCGGGAGGATCTGCAGGTCGAACGACAAACCGTACTTCACAAGCAGCGCGAGGTTGGTGCGCCAGCGCTCGTCGGCAAGGTAATCGGTCGGGTGCCCCATCGCCGGCACCAGCACCTGATGGACCATCTGACGAATGCCGCGGACGTTGGGAAAGGCTCCGTGCGCTGCGAGCATAGCCTCGACATCCGCCGCTGGCGCCGACAGATCGGCATAGGCAACAATTGCGTGCGGGTAGCCGCCGCCACCGGGCGTCTCCGCCACCGCTTGCAGCCAGCGGGTCTCGCGCACGGGGTCGCCGGCATCGTGTTCCGCCTGCACATGTACCGATTTGCACACCGGCAGGATGCCAATGTCGGCCCGAAAATCCCGCACTTGGTAGTCGCGCCGGATGGCTTGGTAGTCACCATACATGCGCGGTCCGATGCGGCCCGTTAGCCAAGGGTAATAGTTGGCGCGCAGATCCCACAGGTGGTGATGCGCATCGACGATTCGGGGCAATGTCGATGGTGTTGAACCTGTCAGGCGCGTGCGAATGTTCATTGGCATGGCGGGAAACGAAAGCAAGGCTGGGCTGATCCGCGAAATACTTCAATACTGACCATAGCGTTTCTTACACAGGAGCATCGCTTATGCAATATACCATTGCCGTCGTCCATGGAGACGGAATCGGGCCGGAGGTTTGTTCAGCCACCGTTGCCGTGTTGCGTGCGGTGCCCGGACTCGCGAGCAAGCTTGATTTTCGCGAATATCCCGCCGGCGCGGATCACTATCGCCGGACCGGCGATGCATTTCCGGACGCCACCTTCGAGGCTTGCAAGGCGGCGCACGCGATCCTGCACGGCGCCGCCGGATTGCCTGGTGTCACCTACCCCGATGGCACCGAGACAGGGATCGATTTTGGTTTGCAACTGCGGTTCCGGCTCGATCTGTATGCAAACCTCCGGCCAATCAAGCTGTATCCGGGCATCGTATCGCCATTGCGGCACTTCTCACCCGGCCAGATTGATTACGTCATTCTGCGCGAGAATACTGAAGGCTTGTACGCGGCCCGCGACGGCGGGACAGTGTTGCGCGGCGAAGTCGCCTCGGACACGATGCTGATCACGCGCAAGGGGGTCGAGCGGATCACCCGCGCGGCCTTTGAGCTTGCGCGGCGCCGCAACGGCGCCCTGCGTGACGGCAAACGTCGCGTGACGCTGTGCGACAAGGCCAATGTATTGCGCAGCTATGCATTCTTTCGCAAGGTGTTCAACGAGGTGGCGGCGTCCTATCCGGACATTGAAACTGATTATGCCTACGTCGATGCCATGACCGTGCACCTCGTGGAGCGCCCCGATTTCTACGACGTGATTGTCACCGAAAACATGTTTGGCGACATCATTTCCGATCTTGCGGCCGCCACCGTTGGCGGCATGGGAATGTCGCCTTCAGGCGAGACGGGCGACCATCACGGATTCTTCCAGGCGTCTCACGGGTCGGCCCCAACCATTGCCGGCAAGAACGTCGCCAATCCTCATGGGACCATCCTGTCGGCGGCATTGATGCTGCGCTGGCTTGGCGAGCGCCACGCGGATCGCCCATTGACCGAGGCCGCCGATATCGTCGAACGGGCGGTGGCCCAGGTTCTCGCTTCCGGCGCCGGCCTGACCCGCGATCTCGGTGGGTCGGCCAGCACGTCCGACGTGGCGCGGCTGGTAAGTCACCAGGTGCAAGCGTGAGAAAACTGGCTGTCAGGACGCGGCAGAACGCATGCGACCTCGGTGCCACCAGCGTGCCAATGGCCGCCTGCAGTTGGATCTTTCCCTTTGCGGCGTGATGTGAAATGCAGCATCATATGACCCGGTCTTCGTAGACAAAGGTATGCTCTTGCCCGGATCTGCAATGATTGGTTTTGATGTATGAAGCCACCCGCCCGCATTACGGATGTAGCACGGCTCGCCGCTGTATCCACGGCGACGGTCGACCGCGTGCTCAATCAGCGTACGGGCGTGCGTCCGATCACTGTCCAGCGCGTCCTGAAAGCCGCGGCTGAACTGGCGTATCTGCCGGTCGATGACCTGCACAAGCTCAAGGCGTCCAAGCGGCTGCACGTCGTCTTTTTGCTTCCGGTGAGCAACAAATTTGTGCGGATGCTGGGGGACACCGTCAGCTACTCGAAGGAGCACTGGGCTCCGTTCAACGTGAAATGCCAGGTGGTCTGGATCGAGAGTTTCAACCCCGAAGTGCTGGCGCGAAGCTTGCTGCGCTACGGAAAACGGGCCGACGGGATCGCGTTCATGGCGCTGGAACATCCGGCGGTGCGCGAGGCAGTGCAGTTGCTCGCAGATCGCTGTGTGGCCACGGTAACTCTGGTCTCGGACTTGTCAAATTCGCGACGCGATGCCTATGTCGGACTCGACAACCGGGCGGCCGGCCGTACCGCTGCCTACTTGATCGGTCGCTTCATCGGCCCGAAGCCCGCAAAGGTGGCGTTGATTGCCGGCAGCCGCAGTTACCGCGCACACGGGGAACGCGAGTCGGGGTTTCTCCATCTCATTGAGGAGATGTTTCCCGCGATCGAGGTCGTCGGCCTGCGCGAAGGCCAGGATGATATCGAGAAAAATTACCGGCAGGCGCGCGCGCTGCTGAAGCAGCATCCGGAGCTGGCGGGCATCTATAACATCGGGGGCGCCCACGATGGCGTCGCACGCGCATTGAAGGAGGCGGGTCGCCAGCACCACGTGGTCTACATCGGTCACGGCCTCTCGTCGGACACCCGGGCATTGCTGATCGACGGTTCGATGGATGCGGTGATCACGCAGAACCCGCAAGCCGCCATCTTCAGTTGTGTCCGCATCTTTACCAATCTGCGCGACCGTCGCGACGTGTTAAGCGGT
The DNA here is from genome assembly GCA_003153335.1 of Betaproteobacteria bacterium. Taxonomy (GTDB): domain Bacteria; phylum Pseudomonadota; class Gammaproteobacteria; order Burkholderiales; family Casimicrobiaceae; genus PALSA-1005. The sequence continues at coordinate 11,073 of PLYG01000397.1, forward strand.
GTGGAAACCCCGCGCAGCCAGGTCATATTCCGCGAGAATCTACCATAGGGCTGCCAGCGCGCGAACTCGAAGCCGCGTCGCAATTTGGTCTGACTTCCCGCAGCCGTAACCGGACCAGTCCGCCTCAGTACCCCTATCGCCTCTGCGTGGCTTTGTCCTGGCGACGTACAATGCACCAGTACGCCATGCGGAGAGCAACCCTGATCCCGAACGATATCGAAGCCATAGAGCGCGCGACGGTCGCCGCCGTGTCGCCTGAAGTCGTCGAGGAACTTGAGGGGTGGCTCTTGTCCTTCGACACCGGCGCCGTTGGCCGCGCAAAGAGCGCGGTCCCGCTTCGCCACGCGGCTTGTGATGCGACAGCCGTGCAGGAGATCGAGGCACGCTTTGAAGCGCGCGGACTCCCGGCGCTGTTCCGTATCGCGGACGATCCCTGTTTCGAGTTGATACGGACCGAGCTGAAGCGCCGCGGTTATCGCGCGGGGCGCCCGACTCTCGTTCAGATTGCCGCCAGCAAGTCGGTGCGGTTGGTTTCCCCGGATGCAACGGCGGAAGTCGCGACTGCGCCCGATGCATCGTGGGCTGAGGTGTTCCTGGGCGATGGCTTCGATCCCGTTGACGGTGCCAGCCGCGTCAAGGCACTAAGCCGGGCACGGGGTTCCGTCTACGCCAGCGTGCGCGAAGACGGCCGTGCGATTGCCGCCGGCGCCGCCGCCTTTGGCTACGGATGGGCGAGCGTGCACGGCATGCGCACCGCGCAGGCGCGCAGGGGCGAAGGCTTGGCCGCGCGCGTGCTCGCAACGCTGGCCGCCGTTGCCCTGAAGCGGGGAATGGAGCGGATGTTCCTGCAGGTCGAAGATAATAATGCACCGGCGCTGGCGCTATATCGTCGGGCCGGGTTTGAAACCGCGTGGGGGTATGCGTATTGGCGGCGGACGTGATTGCTTGCTTGAAGCGATGACTCTGAAGTCATCTGGCGGCGTGCCGCGCTCGCCTGGTTTGACGCTGCGGCGCTCTCGCAATAGCTTTGAGCGCCCTACGCGGCCTGCTCCGGTCGCGTTACGGACCGCCGCCGTTCAACCATGCGCGGCCGCGCGCGTACAAGGCTTCGACTTCCGGCCCCTTGAGGCCGGGCATGTCGCGCTTGACTCTGTACCCGATCCTGGTCTGCAGGTAGGCGAGATGCCTGTAGCCTTCGGGAAAACCCTCGAGCAGGTTGCGATCGAGCACGAGTGTGGCCGCGGGATCCACCGGATCGATTCGGTCTTTTTCATAAATCGGCTGGCGCAATACGACACCCCAGCGTCCGCCGCGCTTTTCGAAAAAGTCATAAAAGCGGCCGGTGCAGACCACATCGCAGCGCACGCCCTCGACCTCCCCGCGCTGCGAAATGGTCATCTTGGTCTGTGCGATTGCGCGGTCACCCGCGAGGTCGATCGAAGTGCCGCCGAGAAAATGCAGAATGCTCACGCCGCGTGTCCAGCCTTCGCGGCTGACGCGGATGAACTCGTCGGCGGTCCCTTGAAACCAGGTCGCCATCATGCGGCCGTCATCGTGCCAGACGGTGCGAAAGCGCTCCCAGTCGCCGGCGTCGCGCCACAGCGCCCAGTTTTCCACGGTGTCCCGAATGGCGAGGCGGTCGCGCTGTTCTTTCTCGTTCATCGAAAGTATCCGATCGTTGGGTGCTTTAGGGCGGTGCAGGATGGGTGAAGCACGCAACCCGCTCGCAGGCGGGGCGATACCCGTCAAACGATCACGCGTGCGACTGACTTGGCGTTTCACTGCATCGAACCCGTCCGGTGAACGCGACAGGCCGGCGGGAGGCGATGTTCGATCATGACCACCAACCTGGTCGCTGTCAACACGTACGGCCCGGCGGCATTGGCACCTGTCCTGCCCTGCGCCCGCGCATCCCCGGTTATCTGGCGTCTTGTACGCTAAACTACGGCGCTAACAGAAATCGTCGCATGGGGGATATCAGATGACCATCATCACCAACATCGAAGACTTGCGCGTCCTGGCGAAAAAGCGCGTGCCGCGGATGTTCTACGACTACGCCGACTCGGGCTCATGGACCGAGAGCACGTACCGCGCCAACGAGGCCGATTTTCAGAAGATCAAGCTGCGCCAGCGCGTTGCCGTCAACATGGAGAACCGCACTACGCGCACGAAGATGCTAGGCGTCGACGTGGCGATGCCGGTGGCCCTCGCGCCAACGGGACTCACCGGCATGCAGCACGCCGATGGCGAGATCCTGGCCGCGCGTGCGGCCGAGCAGTTTGGCATCCCGTTCACGCTCTCGACCATGAGCATCTGCTCGATCGAGGACATCGCCGCGCACACCAAGGCGCCGTTCTGGTTCCAGCTCTACGTGATGCGTGACCGCGACTTCATCGAGCGCCTGATCGACCGGGCCAAGGCGGCGAACTGCGGGGCGCTGATGCTGACCCTGGACCTGCAGATTCTCGGCCAGCGCCACAAGGACCTCAAGAACGGCTTGTCGGCGCCGCCCAAGCCGACGCTGGCCAACATGCTCAACCTGCTGACCAAGCCGCGCTGGTGCCTGGGGATGCTGGGCACCAAGCGGCGCCAGTTCGGCAACATCGTCGGTCATGTGAAAGGCGTCGACAACATGGGATCGATCTCCGAATGGACGACGAAGCAGTTCGACCCGCGCCTGAACTGGGGTGATGTGGAGTGGATCAAGAAGCGCTGGGGCGGCAAGCTGATCCTCAAGGGCATNNCGGCGGCCGCCAGCTCGACGGCGCCCCGTCGTCGATCGAAGCGCTGCCGCCGATCGCCGATGCGGTGGGCTCCCGGATCGAAGTGTGGATGGACGGCGGCATTCGTTCCGGCCAGGATGTGTTGAAGGCGGTGGCGCTGGGCGCAAAGGGCACGCTGATTGGGCGCTCGTTCCTCTACGGCCTGGGCGCGATGGGGGAACCCGGTGTGCGCAAGTGCCTGAAGATCATCCAAAGGGAATTGGAACTCACCATGGCGTTTTGCGGCCGCACCGATATCCGCAACGTAGATCGCGGCATCCTGTTGCCGGCCAAGAGTTGAGTCCGATCCGTTAATCCGAAAAACCAGGTGCAGCCGGTGTAGGGTGGGTCGGGCGCAGCGATACCCATCTCGTCGCCAATAGGATGCCGACGATCATTGTTGTAAAGTGTCCGGATTCCCTGTTGCATCGCCGCCGCATGCGGGCGACTCCCTGACCATGAAAGCTATTGAGGCATCCGCCTTTTCAATCGACCGACTGGCAGTGGTCGAGCGACCCGTGCCCGAGCCGCGGCGCGGCGAAATCCTGATCCGCGTGAAGGCCGCGAGCCTGAACTACCGCGACCTGGCGGTTTTGTCCGGGTCCTACATGCCGGACCTCCCGTTGCCGTATGTGCCGCTCTCGGATGCGTGCGGCTTGGTTGAAGCGGTGGGCGAAGGCGTCACTCGATTCGTGTCCGGCGATCGCGTTGTTCCGTCGTACATTCAAGGCTGGCACGATGGCGCCCCGACCCCCGAGCAGCGCTTCAAGCGCACGCTGGGCGGGCCGTTGCCCGGCGTCCTGCAGCAGTACATCGTCGTACCCGCCGAGGACGCGGTGCGGGCGCCGGAGCAATTGAGCGACGAAGAAGCGAGCACCCTCCCGATCGCCGCGCTGACCGCATGGACCTGCCTGCGCGAAGGGGGACTGAAGGCGGGCGACACGGTGCTGGTGCAAGNNCGAAATTTCCGGCGCATCTGTCGTTCGAGGAAGCAGCCACCCTGCCCTGCGCCGGGCTGACGGCGTGGCGCGCGGTGACGATCGAGGCGCCGGTGGGCGCGGGCGACACGGTGCTGGTGCAAGGCACCGGCGGTGTTGCGCTGTTCGCGCTGCAGTTTGCCTGCGCCGCCGGCGCGCGGGTGATCGCGCTCACCTCGAGCGATACCAAGGCGGCGTTGCTGAAAAAGCTGGGCGCCGACGCCGTGATCAACTATCGCCAACAGCCCGAATGGGCGCCAGCGGTGCGCGAGCTTACCGGCGGCCGCGGCGTCGACATCGTAGTGGAGACGACGGGGGCGACCCTGTCCCAGTCGCTGGCTGCCGTGGGCTTCGGCGGCTTTGTGGGCGTGGTGGGGTTTGTCGGCGGGCTCGAGACGCGTCTCAACGTCCGGCAATTGATCGGGCCCATGGTGCGTATGCAAGGCATCGTCGTGGGCTCGCGTACGGGACTCGAAGCGCTGGGCCGCACGATGTCCCTGCACCGCATCCGGCCCGTCATCGATTCGACATTCCCGCTGGAGCGCTGCGCGGAAGCGTTTCGCCACCTGGAGCGCGGCGCGCATGTGGGGAAGATCGTCATTTCCCTCTGAGCTAGCGCATTTTCGCGTTTCGGGTTACGCTATACGGTTCCATTTCACCATCACCTCAGTTACCAAAGTGAGTCACCACAACATGTACCCAAATACTTTGCTTTTCATCGACGGCGCCTGGTCTCCGGCAGCCTCCGGACGCACCCTGCCTGTCATGAACCCCGCCACCGGCGAGCAGATCGGCACCGTCGCCCACGCCGAGCGCCCGGATCTCGACCGCGCCCTCGAAGCGGCCGCCAAGGGCTTCAAGGTCTGGCGCAAGATTTCGGCTTTCGAGCGCTCGAAGATCATGCGCAAGGCCGCCAACCTGATGCGCGAACGCGCCGACGCGATTGCGCCGCTGCTGACACAGGAACAGGGCAAGACGCTGGCCGAGGCCAAGGGCGAAATCCTGGCCGGCGCCGACACCATCGATTGGTTCGCCGAAGAGGCGCGCCGTGCCTATGGACGCGTGATTCCGGCCCGCGCCGAAGGCGTCTACCAACTGGTGATCAAGGAGCCGGTGGGCCCGGTTGCCGCGTTCTCACCGTGGAATTTCCCGATCAACCAGGTAGTCCGCAAGCTCTCCTGCGCGCTCGCGGCGGGTTGTTCGATTATCGTTAAGGCACCGGAGGAAACACCAGCCTCTCCAGCGGAGCTGATTCGATGCTTCGCTGACGCCGGTGTACCCGCGGGTGTAATAAATCTGGTTTACGGGGTGCCGGCTGAAATTTCCGAATATCTCATCCCACATCCGATTATTCGTAAAATATCGTTTACTGGTTCCACTGTGGTAGGCAAGCAACTCGCGGCGATCGCCGGAGCGCACATGAAACGGATTACGATGGAATTGGGTGGTCACGCTCCAGCCGTTGTATTCGACGACGCGGATGTCGAAACCGCGAGCAGAATGCTGGCGGGCGCGAAGTTTCGCAACGCCGGCCAGGTTTGCGTCTCCCCAACACGCTTCCTGGTGCAGGAAAAGATCTATGATCAGTTCGTCGACGCGTTTGTCGGCCATGCCAGGGCATTGACGGTCGGTGATGGGTTTGATTCCAAAACCACGATGGGTCCGTTGGCCAATTCTCGTCGCATCGCGGCCGTGCAGGCCTTCATCACTGACGCGACGCAACATGGCGCCACGATCCGTACCGGCGGCAACCGCATAGGCAACAAGGGTAATTTCTTTGAGCCGACGGTTATTACAGATGTGCCGATGAACGCGCGAGTGATGAACGAAGAGCCGTTCGGACCGTTGGCGGTGATCGCGCCGTTCGAAACATTCGACGAAGTGGTCGCCGAGGCCAACCGACTCCCCTACGGCCTCGCCGCGTACGCTTATACGCGGTCAGCCCGAACCGCGAACGCGATCGCGACCGCGGTGGAAAGCGGCATGATCTCGATCAATCATCTTGGTCTCGCACTCCCGGAGGTGCCGTTTGGCGGCGTGAAGGACTCCGGATACGGTTCCGAAGGCGGACCGGAGGCAATCGAGGGTTATCTGAACACCAAGTTCGTCAGCCAGGCGGGTCTGTAGGCGCCCTCCTCGCCGTGTGGTCGGCTTGCTCGTGCCCAGCATCAGACAGCCGGAATGAGGCAATAAATCGCCAGATGTTTATATGCACCAAGTGTACGTCGGATATCAGAGAACTCGACGTGTCTCGTGCTCACTGTCTGAGCTCGATCTGGCACAGGCGTTCTTGCAGCACAAACGACCGTGTGGAACCAATGTCGTGTGAGGCGTTGGGTCCAGGTTTAGTGCGCGCATTTCCGCGGGCGGTGTGAATCGATCACACAACGCCGAGGAGGTTGGCGATCGGTCCGCATTATTTCCGGACCGTCCGAAAGTGATGTCATCCCCATCATATCCGACGGTTTGGTCCGACAGCGTGGCTGAAAAAGTAGTGGGGGACGAATCATAGGCGACGTTCGGGCCGCCACCAATGATCGATTCCGGTTCTCGAGATGCCTCCGAGTTGCAACTCAGTTCATCGAACTGAATAATCGCGGCCTTAAGTTGACTGATGTTGCCGGAACACGCAGGATCGAACCGTCGCGGAACGGTCGCGCCGTCGTCACTATGCGTCATTTGCAATGGTGACGTCAGCGGCGATATACGCAGGTCGCCCGAGCATACTTCAGTCCACCTCGGGCAGAGGACGCCGAGGTGGGCTATCTCACAGTCGATCCCACCTGTCGACTTCCGTTATATGGGTCACAGCGCCAAGCGGCATTGTCACATTAACTTCTGTTGGTCGGCCTGAACCAACAATCGGACATGTCGAGTCGGCTACGCAACGTACTGGACGCATGTCTCCTGCTGCCAGATGTTGAAGGCCTCAGTTCGCATTGCGCGATAGGAATTGGCGGTCAGTAAGTGTCGCCGAGGATGGAAGTGACCATGGATGAATGCATGAGCGGAGAGGAAGTCCTGGGCCTGTTGAGATGATTTGAATCGTTGCATCTGGCGTTCTCGCCGTCGTGTCGGCCGGTGTGAGTTTTCCGCGCGATTGTTCAGATAGTGGCTCTGTCGATG
>PLYG01000214.1 GCA_003153335.1 Betaproteobacteria bacterium
TTTCGTCCACGCGCGCGCCCGCACAATCGCCGTACACGCCGCTCGTGCTAATGTAGACAAATCGGCGTGGTAGACTCCGCGCCGACGCGAGGACGGCGATCAGATTGCGTGTTCTCGCGTCGTCCTGGCCCGAAGCAGGCGGCGGTGCGCAGTGCAGCACGGCGTAGGGACTGAGATGCAAGCGAGTCAGTGTGCGTGCCTGGTCGAGGTCCCCGGCAATGGGCGTGATGCCCGCGGCCCGCAGCGCGGCATGCTGATCGCGGCGCCGCGTCAGGCCGTACAGGCGGAAGTTCGGGGACAGCAGGCGCGCGGCGCGCAGTGCAACATCGCCACAGCCGATCAACAGCACTCTCAATTTGGCCATGACTTTCGAGATTACCATAAAGCCCTCCGATCACCGCTTCGAATGCGCAGGCGATGAGACCATCCTGGCCGCTGCGCTGCGCGCAAGCCTGCTGCTGCCTTACGGCTGCCGCGATGGCGCCTGCGGATCCTGCAAAAGCAAGATCGTCGCCGGTGAAGTCAACTACGGCCCGCATCAGCCGGCGACGCTGACCGACATCGAAAAGAAGCAGGGCTTTGTGCTGCCGTGCGTGGCCAGGCCGCTGACGGACATTACGCTCGAATGCCGCGAAGTGCGAAAGGCAGGCGACATCCAGATCCGGAAACTGCCCTGCCGTATCGAAAAGATCGAATTGCCCGCACCCGATGTCGCGATCGTTTCGCTCAAACTGCCGGCGAACGAACGGCTGCAGTTTCTGGCCGGACAATACATCGACATTCTGCTCAAGGATGGCGGACGGCGGAGCTTCTCGCTGGCGACGCCGCCGCACGACGACGGTTTCCTGCAACTGCACATCCGCTACATGCCGGGCGGCGCGTTCACCGAACATCTGTTCCGGGATTTGCCGGTCAAGGAAATCCTGCGCATCGAAGGCCCGCACGGCGCCTTCTATTTGCGCGAGAATTCCGACAAGCCGATGATCTTTGTCGCGGGCGGCACCGGCTTGGCGCCGATCAAGAGCGTCATCGAGCATGCGTTCCATCAGGGCGTGGAACGGGAGATGGTTCTGTACTGGGGGGCGCGCTCGTTGAGCGATCTCTACCTGCCCGGGCTGCCCGGGTCGTGGCAGCAAGCGCATCCCAACTTCACGTTCATTCCCGTGCTCTCCGAGCCGTTGCCCGAAGACNNGTGTGGGCCTGGTGCATCAGGCGGTGCTGGACGATTTTTCCGACCTGTCCGCCTATCAGGTTTACGCCTGCGGCGCACCGGCGATGATCACCGCCGCGCGGCGCGATTTCATGCAACTGCGCCGGCTGCCGGATAGCGAGTTTTTCGCCGATTCGTTCACCAGCGCAGTGCAGCCAAACGCTGGCGGCTGAGCTTCGGCCCGAGGACTACAATCACGCTTTACTTCCTTTCCGTCGGGGAGAGGGATTGAGGGTGAGGGGGGCGGAATCGCCTCGAATGGGCCAAACGCCGGGCAAGAGCGCCACCGCTAAAGGATTAAAAGAAGGAATAAAGGGCCACGTTCGATTATTTTAGCAACCCAGCATGCGCAGCGTGCGCCTTACGCACAAACGTCGTGTCAGCGGCCCTTCCGAACCAGGAGAACACCCGGCAGTTTTTCGAAATGTGCATCGCAAGTCAGCAGATCCGCGTCATATTCGATGGCCGTGGCATAGACTATTGNNAGGTCGGCAGCGTGCAGGGCGATGCGCGTATCCAGCGGTGCCACCACGCACTTCTGCGTAAAGGCAATCGCCTGGTCCGCCTGATCTTCGCCGACTTCCCGGGTAAGCCACTTCGCCAGTTCCAACTGCACGATAGTAGGCACGACGCATTGCGCTTTTTCCGGGAACTCCTTCATCAACGTCTTGTGCAATGGCCCGCCGATCAGCCACTCGATCCATACCGAGGTATCGACGACCCGCATCAGAAGCGGTCCTTGCGATCCCGAAAGCCATCTCGTTTGGCTCCCTTGGCCAGTCCGGCAAGCTGCTGCAATTCAGGCACGGGTATTACAAGGACCCCTTTACCTTTGGGGATGAAGACAAACTCCTGGCCCGCTTCCCAATGCTGTTCTTCGCGGACGGCTTTAGGGATGGAGATTTGATATTTCGTTGACAGCCTTGCGCTGGCGGACATGGTCGTACCTTTCTTGTATCGATAACGATTTGGTAAGATTATAGCGAGACGCCGACTTCATGCCAAGGCTATTTGGGCTATTCGCCGGAAATATCGCCCTTAATGGTGCCCCTAAAGTGCCGCTAAAGGGGTCACGCTAATGCCCCTAAAGGGGTCAGGTTCGAATATTTTTCAGTGAAGCGACATCAGGATGGGTGCGCGGGCTGCGCACCATGACCGGGCTTCAGCGTCCGAGCAAAACAATGTGAGCGTGGCCCTTTCCTTCCAAAGATTGATAGTCGCCATGATTCACGTCACACTTCTCTGGTCATGAATACGCTATACGGATCCTCCGCATAATTAGCAAACGGGCCACATGGCTTGAACCCAAAACTAGCGTAAAGATTACGAGCAGGCGCAAAGGCATCCATCGAACCTGTTTCCAGGCTTAGTCGGTCATAAGAACGACGTTTGGCTTCTTCAAGAATGTGGTGCATAAGCCTCGCCGCAACGCCCCTCCGTAGATGTGAAGACACCGTACGCATCGACTTGATCTCACCATGACGGGAATCCAGCTCCCTGATGGCGCCGCAACCGATCAATTCAGCGTCTTCCCAGACAGTCCAGAATGTAATATCCGGGTTGCGCAGCGCATCGAGATCGAGAGCGTGAATGCTCTCAGGGGGAGAATGCAACGCCATGCTTTGCAGGTGCTGGTGCAGCAGACGAATGATCTCGGGGCTGGTCAGATCATCTACGCGGATATCCATATGAACTGTCCCGGCTGCTGGCCATGGGGAAAAATCGTGTTCGTGAACGATCAATCGTAATATAGTGCCGCCATTGCCGCACTCGACGAGCGGCAGGGCGACAAAAGGAGACTACATGAAATTGCGTGCTTTGATCTGCAAGCGGATGGCCGGCATGGCGACGTTATTGCTGGCGGCGGTCTTTTCGCAGTCCGTGGCCGCGCAGGACTATCCCAACAAGCCAATCATCCTTGTCGCGCCCTATGCGGCCGGCGGCGACAGCGATGCGTCGGGACGCAATCTCGCTGCCGTCGCTGCGAAGTACTTCAGTCAGCCGGTGGTGGTGCAGAACATCGTGGGCGCTTCGGGCATCATTGGTTCGCAGCGCGTGCGCACCGCCGCGGCAGACGGCTACACGCTGCTGATTGCGCGCGGTGGATCGCAGGCGATCAACCCGGCACTGGACTCGAAGACTCCGTACAAGTGGAACGACTTCACCATGATCTCGCTCCTGGATTTCAATCCGGTGGCCTGCGTGGTCAAGGGCGATTCGCCCTATAAGACAATGAAGGACCTGCTGGCGGCGCTCAAGGCGCAGCCCGGCAAACTCAACTACGCCACCGCCGGTCCCGGCACCACCCAGCACTTGGCAACGGAGATTCTCCTCAAAAGCGCCGGCCTGCCATCGAACGCGGCCGAACAGATCGGCTACAAGGGCGGGGGCGAGGCAACCACGGCGATCCTCACCGGGACGGTCCAATTCCTGTGCAATAACCTGCCGACGCTGGGCGGCCAACTCAAGGCCGGCACCATGCGCGGGCTGCTGACGACGACCACCGAGCGCCTGAAAGAGTATCCGGACATCCCGACGGCGCGCGAACTGGATCTGGCGCCGATGGAGGACGTGATGGGCTGGAGCGGGTTGTGGGGTCCGCCTGGCTTAGCCGCAGAGGTCGTCAACAAATGGGTCGAGGTCCTCAAGCGCGTCGCGCGGGATCCGGACTGGATTCGGGGCAACGCCTCATTCGGCGGCATTCCCGCCATTCGAACGCCCGCGGAAACAGAAAAGTTCGCGCGCGAGCAGTTCGAGCTTTATGAGAGGCTTGGGACAACGCTCGGGTTGCGCAAGTAGCCTTACTCTTCCCTATGGCGCGGAACTGGTCCCCGAAATCGGCACCACAGCCGCTGTTTCGCCGGCAGCCTATCAACCATTCGGGGTCAGAGTAACCATTCCAGACGGTTGCGTGGGCTAAGAAGTAGAGCGGTTGCGAGCGTAAGGACGAACATACACTGGTTGGCGAGCAGGTCGATCTGTTTTGAAAAGTACCCTTACTCTGACCCCGAATGTTCCGAATGTTCTATGATCGCAATCAAGGATGTTGGACCCGAATCAAGGAGCACGAAAATGAAAACCCTGTTCCGATCAACCGTCGTCGTTGTCGTCGGCTTGCTCGCCTCGCACTCGATGTTTGCACGCTCCGTGGTCCAGCCGGCTGCCACGGTGGATCATGGCGTTTTACATCTGTATTCATCGGCATCGGCCGAAGAGGTTGCCACACCCGCGGTCGGTAGTCATGGCATCCTGCTTGCACAGACGGCGGTTGCGCCACCCTTGAATGGCGAACCTGCCAATCAAGGGCTCTCCGGCGGTCAGGCCAGCCCGGCGCTCTCGGGAGGGCCCGGCAGCGTTGCGCTTTCGGGCGGACCCGGCAGTGTCGCGCTTTCAGGCGGACTCGTTCCACTCAATGGCAGCGCGATACCGGGACCGTTGCCGCAACTCTCGGCGCGGCCAACGCCCCTTCCGGGGTCGCTCGCGCCGCTCAGACCGAGTCTGACCCCACTGCCGGGCGCGGTCCCTGGTTTGCCGGGCTCGGTTCCAGGATTGACGCCGACGCGCCCCGGCCTTACTCCCTTGCAACCCACA
>PLYG01000546.1 GCA_003153335.1 Betaproteobacteria bacterium
GGCAGCCGCAATATCCGCCCATCAGACCCGACAATCCGCAGCCGCGGGTCATCATCGGTTATCAGGTCACAAATCAGGTTATTCTCCTGATCGACGACATTTCCAAAGTGGGGACCGCGCTGGACACTTTGGTGAGAAGCGGCGCCAATCAGACCTATGGCATCGTATTCGGCTTCGCCGACCCCAAGCCCCTGAACGAAAAGGCGCGCGCCGCCGCTGTCGTGGACGCGATGGAGAAGGCGAAGGCTCTCGCGGATGCGGCGCACGTAACGCTTGGGCCTGTCCTGAATGTTCAGGACGGTGTTGCCGGCCAGGTTGGATTTACCGGCCTGGCGGCGCTCGCACAGGCCGTTAATGCCCCGCCGATCGCGCAGGGCGAGCAGAACGTCACCGTGCGGGTGACGATGACCTTCGCGATTCAGTAAGTGGCGAATAGTGAGTAGCCGGGAGAGACGGACGCTACGCCAAGACATTCTTCCTATTTTCGCAGCGCTTCGATGTCGTCCATGATCCGGTTCATGCGCGCGACCACCGCCTGGTAAGGCGCGGGCGATGCCAGATCGACGCCGGCGGCCTTCACCAGTTCGTACGGATAATCCGAACTGCCGGAGGAGAGCAGCTTGAGGTAGCGTTCCACGGCGCCGGGTTCCTGCTTCAGAATGCCTTCAGCGAACAGCGAACTGGCGGCGATCGACGTCGCGTACTGGTAGACATAAAACGCATTGTAGAAGTGCGGGATGTAAGCCCACTCGACGGTATACAGGTCGTCGACCTTGAGCACGCCCTCGCGCTCGCCGTGATAGCGGCGCAGGATATCCCCGTAAAGCTTGGTCAGTGCCTCCCCGGTGAGCGGTTGGCCCTTGTCCACGCGCGCGTGCACTTCGCGTTCGAACTCGCCGAACATGGCCTGTCGAAAGAACGTGGCGCGCAGGTCCTCCAGGGCGGATCCCAGGTAGAGCAGGCGCTCCTCGTCGGTCTTCGACTTCTTGAGCATGTGCTCCAGCAGCAGCGCTTCATTCAGGGTCGAGGCGATCTCGGCGATGAATGTCGCATAGTTCGCGGTGGGAAAGGGCTGCGTCCGGTTGGACAGATACGAGTGCATCGCGTGGCCCCATTCATGGGCCAGGGTCGACACCGATTCGTAGTCGTCGTTGTAGTTGAGCAGCAGATAGGGGTGCACGTCGTAGGCACTGCCCGCCATGTGGGCGCCGGCCAGCTTGCGCGGGCGCGGATACACATCCATCCAGCGCTCCTGCAACCCCTTCGTCATCGCGGCCACGTAGGCATCGCCCAGCGGCGCGACCGCGGCCAGCATCAACTGCTTGCCCTGGCCGATGTCGTACTTCACGTCGCCGCTCACCAGCGGTGGATAGATGTCGTAGTAGCGCATCTCCTGCACGCCCAGCATCTTGCCGCGAAGTCTGAAGTAGCGGTGCAGCGTAGGCAGGTTGGCAGTGGCCTGCGCGATCAGCGTGTCATACACCGCCGCCGGCAGGCGGTTGCGATCCAGTGCCCGGCTCAGCGTATCCGGATAGAGGCGAACCTTGCTCAGCACGGTGTCCTTCTTCATCTGTTCGTAGAAGGTGACACCGAAGGTCTGTTCGAACTCCTTCCACTTGCCCCAGAACGCATCGAACACTTTCTTGCGGTCGTCCCGATTCCCCACCGCCCGATATTTCGTATAGCCGGTCTGATCGAGCTTCGCTTCGGTGCCGTCGGAAAGTTTTACGGTCGGCCACGGCAAGTCCGCATTGGAGAGGATCGTGTACACCGCACCGGCCGCGTTGGCGGCGAGGCCATAGGTAGCGATCATCTCCTCGCCATTCCCATCTCGCGTATGCGGCGCGGCGCGCAGAATGTCATCGAGCGGGTGGCGGTAAATCGCGAGGCCGCCCTCCTCCGCCAGGTAGCGCGTGATCTTTTCCTGGCCGACCCGGAGCAACTCCGGGCGCATAAAGGACGTGGCTTCGTTCAGGCGCGCGCCGGCCACGTCGGCCTTCTGGTCCAGCTCAAGATTCGCCGCCGAGCCGGTATCTTCGGCGCTCAGTTCCCCGGCGTATACAGCGAGGCGAAAATAGCGTTTCGTGGCATCGGTGTGCAGATCGAGGCAACTCTTCAAGCGCGCGGCGGAGTCACCGAGATGGCCGCGGCAGGCATCGAACTCCTTTAATTGGGAACTAAGCTTCGCCGCATCGGCGTTCCACGCGTCGACGGTCGGATACAGATCGGCGAGCTGCCATCGATCTTCCGGGTTTTCTGCGGCATGGGCCGCGAGGGCGCAGAGCATCGGGCAGAATGCGATGCAGATCGGCAGCAGATGTTTTTTCATGTTGTCTCGCGCTGGTTGTGGTACATCTCTTCGTCGTTCGTGAAGGACGTCCCGGGCCCACGAGTGAGCCGGTTGCTTATTTGGGCTGAAACTCCGGACTGCCGGTCTGCCACAGCAGGAAGGCGTAGATGTCGGCCGTCTGCTGCTGGCGCTGGGCCTTGGTGCTGCCGATCCCGTGTCCTGCCTGGTAATCGAGGTCCAGGAGGATCGGTTTGCCTGAGGTGGTGGCTGCCATGAGCCGCGCCGCCATCTTGCTCGACTGCCACACGTCCACGCGCGGGTCATGCACGCCGTGGATGAGGAGCACGGCCGGATATGCCGTCTGGTCGCGAATCTGGTGATAACTGCTCATCGCGAGCAATGCGCGAAACTCGTCCTCCTTTTTCACCGTCCCGAACTCCGGGATGTTGGGCACACCGTTGGCCGTGGTTTCCGCGCGCACGGCGTCGAGTACGCCTACCGCAGGCACGACTGCGGCGAAGAGGTCCGGGCGTTCGGTCAGCGCACGCCCGACCAGGATGCCGCCAGCGCTGCCGCCGAGGATGCCGAGTTTCGCCGAGGAGGTGTACTTCTGCGCGATGAGGTATTCGGCGCAGGCGATGAGGTCCTTCCAGGTGTTGGGCTTGGTCGTCTTGTAGCCGGCCTTGTACCAATCCTCTCCGTACACCGCACTGCCGCGTACGTTGGCGACGGCGTACACGCCGCCGCGCTCTAGCCACGCCAGCCGGGGCGCGGCGAAGCCCGGTTCTTCCGTGATCCCATACGCGCCGTAGCCATACAGCAGGGTGGGATTGCTGCCGTCGAGCTTGATCCCGCGCTTGTGGATGATCGACAGTGGCACCATCGCTCCGTCGTGGCTCTTCACCAGCACTTCGGTGGCCTCTAGGTCGGTGGGCGCATCGAACGGTCCCAGCGGTTGCAGGCCCGTGTTGGCGACCTTGCCGGTCGCATCGACTTCGTAGATCTCGCGGGCGCGCGTCCATGCCGCGAGGCCGATGATCGCGCCGTCCACATCCGGTCGCACGCTCATGATCCGCGCCGAGCCTTCGATCGGCAGCTTCACTTCGGTGACCGCCGCCGCGCCCCAGGGAAGCCGCTTGATCCTTTTCACGGCGCCGTCGCGGGCTTCGATGTAGAGCGCGTCCTTCGCGGCGGCGAGACCGACCACCACCTGCTGCGAGGCGGCTACCACCACACCGGCACCCTTCACATCGGGCGCGGCCAGCGGTGTGCGTATGATCGAAAAGCGCGGACTGTCGCGATAGGTGCGCAGGAAGATGTCGTCACCGTGAATGGCGAAATCAGTGATCTTGTCGGCGCGGTCGCACACGCGCACCCACGGCGTGTCGGGCTTGCCAACGCTCTCAAGCGGCGCGGTATATAGCGCAAGCTCCTGTTGCACGCCGGCAACGACGAGGGTCAACGCATGGCGCGAACCGGGCACGACCACCACGAATGCGAAATCGTTCGGGTCAACCGCTACGCGAGGCGATACGCCGGGTCCGCCAACCAGGATGTCCGTCGCGGCATCGGTCCCGACTACGTGCAGCCATGCCCGCCCGTTCCGGTAGCGTTCGGTGACCGGTGTACCGGGCTGAAGCTCCTGCTGGCGGAAATAGAAGAACGACGCGCTGTCCGCGCGCCAGTTGATCTCCGGGTACTGCGCGCGGTTGATTGGCTCGCCAATCCGCTTGCCCGTCGCCGTTTCCAGGACGTAGATGGAGGCATCCTCGGACCCCGCGGCCGAAACGCCGAACGCGACCAGCCGGCCGTCGGGAGACGGCGCGTAATAATTGATCGCGTGGGGCTTGCCTGTCAGCTTTTCCCATTCGTCTGGATCGACGAGGCGCGTCTCCTGGCCGCCCGGGCTGCGGTGGTACAACTTGAGCGTGTTCTCGGTTGCGCTGCGGCGGGTGAAGAACAGGCTGCCGCCCGCCACGCGCCGCACGCTACCGACGGTCGCCGCTACCGCGTTGTCAAGTTCGGCGATGCGGGTCCTGAGCGGTGCATACCCCGGCAGCGAATCGAGGGTGCGTCGCGCATGATCCGCGTGGGCCTGCATCCAGGCAGTGACCTTGGCATCGCTCACGTTCTCGAGACCGCGATAAGGGTCGGCGACGACGGTGCCGAAGAAAGTGTCGCGGGTCTCGCCTGGCGCGAACACGGGAAGCGTCTGCGCTAGTGCCATGTGCGCCGTCAGCAGGACACCACCGGCGAGAGCAAGGAAGGAGCGAACTAGAGTCACGACAGATCCCTTCGAAGGATAGGAAATCCAAACGCACGAGCCGAAGTATCCTCGACCGCCGTATCCTGGTCAAATGCCATTCGTCGTCCAGCGTCAGGGCCGTGACGGCTGCGCGCCGAGGCTACGAAAACGGGTTGACCACCCGCAAGTTATCGAGCACCTGCCCGCTCTGCATGTCTTCGGAATACAGCGTGCTGGCGTGGCCTTCGATTGCTGCTTGCACGATCAGGGCATCCCAGAA
>PLYG01000330.1 GCA_003153335.1 Betaproteobacteria bacterium
CTGCTACCCGGCTGCATCGCCCGAACGCGGCAGCAGTGCCCGCTGGTCACCCTGCGGGTGATGGAGGGATTCAGTCCGCAGCTTCTCGATGCGCTGCTCACGGGACGGCTGGACGTCGCCGTCATGACCAACCCGCCGCGCTCCCGGGCGCTCTCCTTGACGCCGCTGTTCTCCGAGCCGCTGGTCGTGCTTGCACCGGCGGGCGCGCGTGGCAGGACGAGCCCGTTCTCGGTGGTGGAGCTCTCGCGCACACCTATCATTGTTTCGGCCGGGATGCGCGCGGTGATCGACGAGCAGCTCGCGAGTTTCGGCGCACAGCTCAGGATCGAGGCGGAGGTCGATTCGGTCGAAGCCATCCGCCGACTTGTCGTCGCCGGAATCGGCACGACCGTCATGCCGGTTTCGGCATTTCATGCCGAAATCGCGGCTGGAAGCGCGGTTGCGTACACCGTCGAGGGTGCCAATCTTCACCGCCTGCTGGTTCTGGCGCGTCCCGTGGCGGAGACCCGATCGGCGGCGATCGACGAAATCGAGCACATCGTTCGCGCCGAAATGACCGAGTTGCTCGACGCCGGCCTGTTTCGACTGCCTATCCTCGCACGGATTGCGAAGGCACAGCGAAATCGACCGGCGGCGGCCGGCGATCCGCGGCGCCGGAAGCGGCGACGCGAATCAGCCGCCGAAAAGAAATAGCCGCCGCGCGCTGCCGGAGCGATCTCGGGGAAACCGGCGCGGGCGCCGGCGGCTTACTTCCGCTGCGCAGTTACGTTCCGCCGCAACAAATCGGCGAACTGGTCGCTCGCGATGGGCCTGCTGAAATAGTAGCCTTGCGTTTCGTCGCAGCCGTGATCGCGCAGGAACGTCTCCTGCTCCAGCGTCTCCACGCCTTCGCCGACGACCGTGAGGTGGAGACTCTTGCCCATGGCGATGATTGCCAGGGTGATCGCCATGTCATCGGTATCCTGAGGAATGTCGCGGATGAAGGAGCGGTCCACCTTGAGCGTGTCGATCGGAAAGCGCTTGAGGTACGCCAGCGAGGAGTAGCCGACCCCGAAATCGTCGATGGCGAGCCGCGCGCCCAGTTGCCTGATGGCGGCAAGCACCTTGCCTGCCCGTTCAGGGTTCTGCATCACCATGCTCTCGGTGAGCTCGAGCTCGAGCAATTCCGCTTTCATTCCGCTCTTCTCCAGCGCCTCGGCGATGTCCCCGAGGAGATCTTCATCGGCGAACTGGCGCGCCGACAGATTGACCGCCATGCGCAAAGGCGGCAGGCCCTCCCGCTGCCAGGCGACGTTCTGCGCGCAGGCGGTGTTCAGCACCCAATTCCCGAGTGGCACGATCAGCCCGGTTTCCTCGGCGAGCGGGATGAACTGGGCCGGCGGGATCATGCCGAGGTCGGGATGCTGCCAGCGCACCAGCGCTTCCACCCCGGTGATCCGCCCTGTCTTGAGATCGAGCTTAGCCTGATAATGGAGGAAGAATTCGTTGCGCTCCAGGCCGCGGCGCAGGCTCGTCTCCAGCGCCATCCGCTCGAATGAGTGAACATTCATTTGGTGGGAGAAGAACTGGTAGGTGTTCTTGCCCTCTTCCTTGGCGCGGTACATGGCGATATCGGCGTTCTTCATCAGCGACTGCTCGTCCTCGGCGTCCGCCGGATACAGGCAGATGCCGATGCTCGCCGTCACGCTGCATTCCTGCTCGCCGATGAACGTCGGCTTGATGAGGGCGCTGAGGATCTTGCGCGCGACCACCTCGACCTGCCTGGGTTCGCTCAACTCCTGCACCAGCACCACGAACTCGTCCCCACCCAGGCGCGCAACGAAATCGCTCGCGCGCACGGTCTGGGTCAGGCGCCGGCCCATTTCCTGCAGCAGTTTGTCCCCAGCCTCGTGGCCGAAGGTGTCGTTGATGAGCTTGAAGCGGTCCAGGTCGATGAACAGCACGGCGAAGTTGCGCTGGTAGCGCCGCGCCTGCTGGATCTCAAGGTTCAGCACTTCGCTGAACATGGCCCGGTTGGGTAGCGCGGTCAGGGCATCGTGATTGGCCAGGTACTGGATCTGCTCCTCGCCCTGCTTGCGCTCGGTGATGTCCTTGCCGACGCCGCGATAGCCCTTGAACACGCCGGCGGCGTCGAACACCGGTTCGCCGCTGACGCCGACCCAGACCTTGTTGCCGGATTCGTTCAGCCGGCACAGCTCCAGGTCATGGAACGGCTGGTGGGCATCGAGCATCACCCGATGCGCGGACCAATCGTCCGCGGACATGTTGAGGTAGTCCTGTTCCCAGCGTTTCTTGCCGATAAAATCGAAACCGAGTCCTTTGAACCGTTCCGAGCCGATTCCGGCAATCGAGGTGAAGCGGTGCTGGTCGTTCTGCTCCCAGTACAGGTCGGAGGACAGCTCGGTCAGGCTGCGGAAGCGCGCCTCGCTTTGGCGCAGCGCCTCTTCGGAGCGCCTTTGCTCGGTGACGTCCCGCACCATGATGACGACGGTCTCCACGCTACCGTCCCCGCGCCGCACACATCTGCACTCCATTGTGGTGTCGATAATCGCGCCGTCCTTGCGCAGAAAGCGCTTGTCGAACTGGAAGGCATCGAACTCGCCCGCGGCCAGGCGTTGGAACAGCGCCAGGTTGGCAGCGAGATCATCGGGGTGCGTGGTTTCCGTCCAGGCCAGTTCAAGCAGCTCCTCGCGCGGGTAGCCCAGCATCTCGCACATGTAATCGTTAACCTGCAACCAGCGCTTGCTGCTGGGCGAGGTGACGGCCAACCCGACGAAGGGCAGGTCGTAGAACAGCCGGAGCAGCCGGTCCTTTTCCGCGGACTGCGCGATCAGCGTAACCTGCTGCCGCTGCGCCTCCTCGGCGGCAAGGCGTTCGCGGATGTCCCGGCAGATGGCGGCGATGATGTAGCTGTCCCCGGAGCGCAGCACGTGCCGCGTCGATTCGAAGGGTATGGTCGAGCCGTCCCGGCAGCGAAAGCTGCTGCGCATGCCGCTAAGGCTGGAAGGATTGGCGATGAGCTCGTCATGGGCTTGCGCGAGCTCATCTTGACTTTCCGGAAGCAGATCCTGCGGGCCCATTTTGAGCAGCTCTTCGCGGGAGTAGCCGAGCAACTTGCAGACAGTCTGGTTCACATCCACATAGCGCATGGTCTTGCGATCGACCAGCACGATCATGTCCGCCGAATCGTCCAGGGCGGCGCGGAACCGGCGCTGATCTTCTTCCGCGCGCTTGCGCGCGGTGATGTCGGACGCCACACCGTCCAGGCGAATAGCCTCTCCTGCATCATTGCGAATCAGCTTGCCCTTCGCGTCGATCCAGCGCACTTCGCTGTTCGGGCGGAGGATGCGGTACTCCGCCTGCCCGGCGCCCTGTTCACGGATTTGCTTATCCATGGCATAAGCCAGCGGTACATCGTCTGGATGTATCACCTTCAGCCACAGTTGTGGAGTATCGAAGAACTCTTTGACCGACCGCCCATAGATGACTTCGGCTGCCGGACTGAGATAGACCACCTGACTGGTGATGGCATTTGCCGACCAGATAATCTGGTCAATGCCGCCGAGAATGCTGTCCAGCCTTGTCTGGCTCTCGCGCAGCGCCCCCTCGGCCTGCTTGCGTTGAATGAACTGGCCGATCTGACTGCCGATCGCAAGTATCGCCTTCAGCAATCGCTCGTCCGGTTCGCGGACCTGACGGCTGTTGAAAGCGAGCACGCCGATGGTCTTTCCTTCCGATCTAACCGGAAAGACAAATCCGCCGCGTATGCCGACATCGACCCTAAAAGCCGCCCGCAGCACACGCGCGTCCTTGGTGACATCAGCGACCCACAGCGGCTGTCCCGATTGCCACACCTGGCCTACCAGTCCGACGCCCGGCTGGTAGACAATTTCGTGCGACCGCTGGCGAGACCGCTCGAGATACTGCTGGATCGCGGGTTCCGGCACGCCCCAAGACTCTTCGAAGCGCAGCATGCCGGCCTCCTCGTCCACGCGAAGATACCGGCCGCATTCCCAGCCCTCCGTGCTGCAGACGGCGCGGATCACTTCCGTCAGCGCCGCCGAAACGCTGTCGGCTTCGGCCAGGCTGCGGTTCACCGCATGCTCCAGCCGCAGCAACTGCTCCCCGCGCACGCCGACGGTGATGTCCCTGGCCGTGCCGCGGTAACCTTTGAACCACTTTTTCCCGTCGAACACCGGCTGCCCGGTGGTGCTGATGTAGCGCAGCTCGCCGCGCGCATTGAGGCGCTTGAAGACAAAATTGGCAAACGGCTGTCTGGCCTTGAGCCCGGCCTGGTGCTTGTCCCAGCTGCCGCCGTCGCCGACCGGAACCGCGCCGTGGTCCCAACGAGTGGTGCCGAGATACTGTTGCGGTTCGATCCCCGTTTGTTTCACACTGGTCCCTACGACCAGGGTGAAACGGCAGTTCTCGTCCTGTTCCCAATACCAATCGGACGAGAGGGCAAGCAGGCTTGCCAGGCGCTCCTTGTACTGCCGCAGCGCCCGGCCCGCATCTTCCGGGCCCTTGGCTTTGCTACGCTTGCTCAAAGTCATGGCGCATTTCTCCCGTCTGGTACCACGCCCGGATGAAACCTCATGCAGCCCAATACCCGATAAGGATAGGAAATTCAATGGCACGTCCGGGAGTATCTCTCGGCCTGGGAGAAGGATAACCGAGGCCGGCGCCAGGGCGCCGCCATTCTCTTGCGCAGCCGAGCCCGTGGGCCTTGCTATTGGGTGGCCGTCAGAGTGACCGGCCGCCAGGAGAAGCTTGTGTTTCATCGTCGATTCTCATTCAAGACCGATTGTTGCGAGGCGTGCTTGTGGCCAGTGCACGTCAAGCCGCCAGCGCCGGCTGGCCGTTACCGGGTGCCCTTGGCTTGGCCCCATGGATGTTCCTTCGCGGAGGTGTCCACGCTGCCGAGGAGCGCGGCAATGTCCGCCGCCACCGCCATCGGAAAACCTTCCCGGGCGCCGTCACGGCTATCCATGAGCAGGCTGGTCAAATACTGGTTGCAGAGCA
>PLYG01000220.1 GCA_003153335.1 Betaproteobacteria bacterium
AGCCCGAGCAGAAATAGGGCGTGCGGGCGATGGCGATCTTCGGTTGCGACAATGCCGCTTCCTTGGCGTTGATAAAGTCCACCCGCTGTTTGATCCGCTCCGAAGTGTGAAAACGTGCGATCCGGCTCGCTATTACCCGGGCAATCATCGCCGGGGTGAGTTCGCCGGCCGCCGGCAACAGCCACTCCCCACGCGGCTGCAACCACTCGCCTTTTTCGTCGAACTTGCCGACCACGCGCGNNGGCTGGCCTTCGGAGCGGCTCCACTCGCCGTTGTCGTCGAACTTGCCGACCACGCGCGGACGCACGTCCTCGCGCCAGTTGTAGAGCTGTTCCTTCAACTGGTATTCGACGACCTGCCGCTTTTCCTCGACCACCAGGATCTCTTCGAGTCCCTCGGCAAACTGCCGCACCGACTCGGGCTCCAGCGGCCAGGGCATCGCGACCTTGAACAGGCGGATGCCCAGTTCCGCCGCATGCGCCTGGTCGATGCCCAGGTCGGCCAGCGCCTGGCGCACGTCGAGATACGACTTGCCGCTGGTGATGATGCCGAAGCGCGGCTTCGGCGAGTCGAAGATGATCTTGTTGAGCTTGTTCACGCGAGCGTAGTGCAGCGCCGCGTAGATCTTGTAGTCGTGCATCCGCGCTTCCTGGACCAGGAACGGATCGGGCCAGCGGATGTTGACGCCATCGGGCGGGAACGGGAAATCGGTTGGGATCACGATCTGCAGCCGTTCCGGGTCGATCGACACCGAGGCCGACGATTCGACGGTGTCGGCCACGCATTTGAACGCGACCCAGCAGCCGGAATAGCGGCTCATCGCCCAGCCATGCAGCCCTAAGTCCAGGATTTCCTGGACCGACGAGGGATAGAGCACCGGAATCATGGCCGCGGAAAACGCGTGGTCGGTCTGATGCGGGACGGTCGAGGATTTGGCCGCGTGATCGTCGCCCGCGAGCGCCAGCACCCCGCCGTGCTGCGACGTCCCCGCAAAGTTCGCATGCTTGAGCACGTCGCCGCTGCGGTCCACGCCGGGGCCCTTGCCGTACCACATCGAAAACACGCCATCGAAGTTGGCGTCGGGATACATGTTGACCTGCTGCGTGCCCCAGATTGCGGTCGCCGCCATGTCCTCGTTGACGCCCGGCTGGAACTTGATGTGGTGCTCGGCCAGAAATTTTTCGGCCTTCCACAGGCCCTGGTCGAGGCCGCCCAGCGGCGAGCCGCGGTAGCCCGACACGTAACCGGCGGTATTGAGACCGGCGAGTTGATCGCGCTGGTGCTGCAGGATCAACAGGCGTATCAGCGCCTGCGTCCCGGTCAGGAAGACGCGGCCTTTTTCCTGGGTGTATTTGTCGTCGAGCGAAACGTTCGCAAGCGCCGACAGCGGCAGGGGGGCGTTCATGGCGATCTCTTCCGCAAAAATCGTGTTTTTGGGGGTGCCGTTTCGCAGTCGGTGATCCGGGATCCGGGCCATATCGACCGGCGATGTTGGCGCCTGCCGACTCAAGGCGCGAAGGATACTCCGAGCCGGTTCCGCTGGCAATTGTTTTTGGCTCTGCCGGAGGTGCTTTTTGCGGTCGCGAAAACCATGCGCCAAACGAGGGATTCGCGCACTGGTGCGTGCATCCGGAAAAGCGATTTGCGGTACCATCGAGCCCAGCCCAAACAACGCGGATTGCCGGTGAACGATGCGCTGTTACCTGCAAGAGCGAATCGCGGCGGCTAGCACTCGTCCGGGGCGAGCGCGTTCATGCGCGGCCAATTGCCGTGGTCGATCGGCCCCCCACGCCATGCATATTGCTGCGATTTTTCTGAGCGGGAGATCATGGAAATTGAACTCAAGCTGTTGATCGATCCGGACGATGTCCCGTCGTTTCGCCGCAATCCCTTGCTCGCTCAGCACGCAATCGCCAAGCCTCGTGTGCAACGCCTGACCACCACGTACTTCGACACGCCGGATCTCTTTTTCAGGAAGCATGGCGCAGCGCTCCGCGTGCGACGAGTCGCACGCCACTGGATCCAGACGCTAAAAGCCGGCGGGCAGGCAGCAGCGGGGTTGCATCAGCGTCACGAATGGGAATCCCGTGCAAGCGGGCCGCGACCGGACCTGGCGGCATTGCGCGAACTGGTCGCGCGGGACGCCGAATGGACCAGTGCGTTGTCCGACGCCACACTTGCGGATCAACTGGCTCCAATCTTCAAGACCAGGTTCCGGCGCACGATCTGGTTGCTGCGCTTCGGTTCCGACGTCGATGTTGAACTTGCGCTTGATCAGGGCGCTGTCGAGCACGACGCGGCGCGCGTGCCGGTAAGCGAGATTGAACTGGAACTCAAGTCCGGAGACCCGGCGAAGCTGTTCGAGTTTGCACTCGAACTCCAGGCTTCGATACCGCTGCGGGTGAGCAACGTCAGCAAGTCGGAGCGTGGGTTCGCGCTGCACGCGCCCGGACCGCCAGTGGTTCTGAAGGCGGCCCCGCTACAACTCTCCGCCCGGGCTAGCGTGGAGGCGGGATTGCAGGCGATCGTCGGCAATTGCCTTCTCCAAATCCAGGGCAACGAAACCGGTGTCGTGCAGGGCGATGACGTGGAGAGCGTGCATCAAATGCGGGTAGGCGTGCGGCGGCTGCGTTTTGCCCTGCGGCTGTTCGACCAGGTAGCGCCTTGCCCCGCAGCGCTGCGCGCGGAGCTCAAGTGGCTGGCCGAAGCATTGGGCGCCGCCCGCGACTGGGAAGTCCTGGCCGGGACCACGCTGGCCGAAGTTGAAAAAGCTTGTCGGGCCGAGAATGGATTGGCGCAGTTGCGCATTGCCGCGCAGAGTTTGGCAAGGGAGAACTGGAAACAGGCGGCCACAGCCGTGAGTTCGGAGCGCTATTCGCGATTGTTGCTTGCGCTTGGCTATTGGATGCAGACTGCGCATGCGCAAGAAACGCTTCCGCCGGCGCAGCAAGCGGTGCTGGCGGCGCCATTGGCAAAATTTTCCGCGCGGATGCTGAAGCTCTGGCATGCCAAACTGCTCAAGCAGGGTGGAAGGTTGCAGCGGGCAACACCGGAATCCCGGCATCAGGTGCGCATTGTCACCAGGCGTGTCCGCTTTGCGGCGGAATTTTTTGTTTCGCTTTATCCGCCCAGGCGCATGCGGCCGTATGTCAAGACGCTCATCGCATTGCAGGATGAGCTGGGTCGCCTGAACGACGCCGCTGTCGCCAGCGGACTATTGCGGCATCTCGCGCAAGCCGACGCCGGGTTGGCGGAGAGCGCGGGCTTCGTCAACGGCTACCTGTCATCCGGTGCCCAGCGGGGCGCTCGCAACCTGGACAAGCGCTGGAAAAAGTTCGAACAGATCGAGCGTCCGCAAAGAAAGTAAGAGTACGGTCACTACCTCCCGGCTAACCGGTCTGCTCAACCCGGAATTTCAGGCCAATCGCCTGCCATTGCGCCACCTCATTGTCCAGAGCGGTCTCTGACAACGGGTGTTGGGCCAGCCAATCCTTGTCGATAGCAAGATGGAATGTGCCGTCTTCGCGCGAAAGCGCCAATGGCGGAACGTCCCGGTTGGCGCGCCGGCGATTGAGCAGTACGGCCAGGCGCAACGCGAGTATCAGCGCCCAGTCATCCTCGCTGGCGACCATGGTTCGCATCTTGTTGAGCGATCCCCTGTGCGCAAGCAGCAGCAGCGACAAGCTGGCCTGATCTGCTCTTGAGAACCCGGGCATGTCCGCGTTGTGGACGATGTAGGCCGAATGCTTGTGATAGCCGCTGTAGGAAATAGAAATGCCTATTTCGTGCAGCCGCGCGGCCCACGTGAGCATTTGAAGGGCATGTTCACGCCGGGATTCCGGCAGGCCGTTGGATAGGAGCTCCAACAACTGAAGTGCGGCGCACTCGACCCGTTTTGCCTGAGCCAGGTCGACCTGGTAGCGGCGCAGGAATTGCCGCACCGTTGCTTCGCGCATGTCCTTGTGCTGTGCACGACCGATGAGGTCGAACAGGACGCCATGACGCAGCGCATAGGCGGACAAGCCCATACGTTTGATATTCAGCTCCTCGACCACCGCGGCCAGGATTGCAAAGCCTCCTGCAATGACCGGTACCCGATCGGACGGCAAACCCGGCATGGCCAGATCTCGCCAGTCGCCGGCGGCGATCAGCGCCGCACGCAAACGGGCAAGGCCCTGCGGCGTGATTTCACGCTCGCCGAAGCCGTTTTGCACAATCATTTCTCCCACGGTGCGCGCCGTTCCCGAGGACCCGAATGCCTCCTGCCAGCCGGTGCCGGCAAATTCGCTGGTGATGGTCTGCAGTTCGGAGCGGGCGGCCAGCTCGGCCTTTTGCATCCGTGAGGCGCTGATCTTCCCATCCGGAAAATAGCGCTGCGTGTGGCTCACGCAGCCGATATACAGGCTTTCGGTATGGATCGGATCGAGACCAGAGCCGATAATGCACTCCGTCGAGCCCCCGCCGATATCGACGACCAGCCGGTTATTCGCCGATATCGGCAGGCTGTGCGCCACGCCGACGTAGATGAGCCGCGCCTCTTCCCGGCCTGCAATGATTTCAATGGGGAAGCCCAGGACCTTTTCCGCCCGGGACAAAAACGACTTGGTATTCCTGGCTATGCGCAAGGCGTTGGTACCGACCGCGCGTACGGCTTCCGGGGCAAAACCACGCAGCCTTTCGCCAAAGCGATTCAGGCACGCCAGCGCAGTCTCTTGCGCAGACTCCGAAAGGCGCTTGTCGGCGTCGAACCCGGCAGCGAGCCGCACCGTCTCCTTGATCGAGTCCAGTTCGTAGATCTGGCCGTCGACCACGCGCACCATCTGCAGATGGAACGAGTTGGAGCCCAGATCAACTGCGGCTAAAGTATCGTATTCTTGCATGGGATGAGCGAGAGCTGTTTTTGCTTGAACAGATGAGTGTGCGATGCCGTAGGTTTCTGATTCCGGCCCCACCGCCAGCGATGCGAACATGCCGCGGGACGAATCGTTACTTGTATCATGCGTGAAGATGCAGCAATCGGCATTTGCCTTACATCAAGAATAGGAGAATCAGTGTCCAAGCGGAAGCATACCGCACCGCAATCCAGTTCGGCCAAGCCAGATCTTCCCACCATCGCCGAGCGGAAGGCTATCGGCAGCGCACGCCGCCACGAGTGCCCACGTTCGGTGCTGGCCCGCCTCGAACCGCCGTCGCCGCGTAGAGACCCGCTGACTATCCTGCGCAAGGACAGCGCCGGCCGTCTGCCTGACCTCGTCCCGATCCGCTACGGCCGCATGCTGCCGTCGCCGTTTGCCTTTCTGCGGGGCGCGGTCGCCGTGATGATGGAGGACATTGGACGGCTGCCCCGGACGGGTATTGACACCCAGTTGTGCGGGGACTGTCACGTCAGGAACTTCGGCGGTTTTGCAAGTCCCGAGCAGGCTCTGCTCTTCGGGATCAACGATTTCGACCAGACGTTGCCCGGGCCGTTCGAATGGGACGTCAAGCGGTTTGCTGCCAGCGTAGTGGTCGCTGCGCGCGACCAGGGAGTCTCGGACAAGAATTGCGTCGAGGCAGCTACAGCGGCGGCGAGAACCTATCGGCAGCGCATGGCCGAATTCGCCCGGATGCACGCCATGGACATCTGGTATTTCCGTATTGAGGCAAAGGCGTTGGTNNACGAAGACCCGCCAGAAGCGTCAGACGCTGATCGAGAAGGCAGCGCAACACACTTCCGAGAAGACGTTCAGGAAGCTGACCCAGGTGGTGGACGGGGCCCCGCAGATCAGCGACCAGCCTCCGCTGATCTACCATCTGAAGGACGTTCAGCACTTCGAAAATGAAGTCCGGGCGTTTTTCGAGTACTACCTGAAGACGCTGCCCGACGAACGCCGCGTGCTCCTGAACTGGTTTACGCTGGTCGACGTTGCCGCGAAAGTCACCGGCGTGGGCAGTGTCGGGACCCGCTGCGCCATCGCTTTGCTGATGGCCGGTGCTGACGATCCGCTTTTCCTGCAGTTGAAGGAGGCACGGCCCTCGGTGCTTGAGCCCTTTGCGGGCAAGTCCCGCCAGAAGAACCAGGGACTGCGCGTAGTGATCGGGCAACACCTGATGCAGGCGACAANNCGACCCTTTTCTCGGCTGGTTCCGGGAACCGGACCTGAAGGCTGACTTCTACGTGCGGCAGTTCAACGACATGAAGTTTTCGCTCGACTCAGATGAGTTTTCGGCGCAGGATTTTGTCGACTATGCGCAGATTTGCGGTTGGGAGCTGGCGCGCGCGCATGCCAAGGCGGGCGATGCCGCGATGATCTCCGGCTATCTGGGCAACGGCGATGCGTTTGATAAAGCCATCGCAAAATTCGCCTTGGCCTACGCCGACCGGACGGAAAGCGACCATCAATTGTTCGTCAACGCGGTGAGATCCGGGAAGATTCAGGCGACGCTCGAAGCATAGAAAGTCGGAATTGTTTCCGAACGTGCCTTGACAGTCTGAACCAAAGGTTGACTGACGACTTGGTTCATCCTCGAGTATCAGTGCGATTTCACGTAACGGCAGTCCGGAATACCTCCGAACGTCAATATACTTGACAGCACAGTCAAGAGTCCTTTCGGACAATTCTGCCGCCCCCCGCGCACGACACACGCCTTAGGCTGACCGGCCTGCACGCAACCGTCGCCAGCAGCAGCATTGCGGATTCGGCGGATAAGCCAAGCCGTTCGAAGCCGATCCGCTCGCCACGCGCGAAGAGGGCGACAAGACCGTCCGCCGTTTCGGACTGGGCGGCGAGGTTCCGGTTCCGNNAATAGCGCTTCATCCCTTGCGTCAGCACCATGTAGCCGGCCAGGATGGCGACCAGGATCGGAAAGTAACTAAGCGGAAGTTCTTGCAGTTTGAAGTAGGGGGCAATCGGCCCCATCGGAATGAAGATGCCGAAAGCCATAATCACGCAAGTCGTCACCAGCAGGGCGGTGCCCGGACGGCTTTCGATGAAGGGAATCTTCTGGGTGCGGATCATATGCACGACCAGCGTCTGGGTCATCAGTCCCTCGATGAACCACCCGGATTGAAACAGGGTCTGGTGTTCGGGCGAGTTGGCACCGAAGACGAACCACATGACGCAGAAGGTCACGATGTCGAAGATCGAACTGACCGGACCGAAGAAGAGCATGAAGCGCCCGATATCGCCGGGG
>PLYG01000040.1 GCA_003153335.1 Betaproteobacteria bacterium
TGCTCATTCCATATTTGGCCATCGTATAGGCGACGTGCGGCTGGAACCATTTCGCTTTCATGTTCAGCGGCGGCGACAGCGTCAGGATATGCGGACTGCGCCCCGCCTGCGCCGACTTGATGAGTTCCGGCAGGCAGGCCTGGGAACACACGAAGGTGCCGCGCACATTGACTCCGAACATCAGGTCGAAGCGCTTCANNGTGTCGGTCAGGCTGATGGCGCTGGCGTTGTTGACCAGGATGTCGATGCCGCCGAATTTTTCCACCACCTGAGCGACCGCGGCCTGGACCTGCGCTTCATCGCGAATATCGACCTGGAGCGGCAGCGCCCGGCCGCCCGCGCGCTCGACGTCTTCGGCGGCGGAATAAATCGTTCCGGGCAGTTTCGGGTGCGGTTCGGTGGTCTTGGCCGCGATCACGATATTGGCCCCGTCCCGCGCGGCGCGTAGCGCAATCGCGAGACCGATGCCGCGCGAACCGCCGGAAATGAACAGGGTCTTGTCTTTCAGCGTAGCCATGGCTTGTTCCCGCAAAAATTCTGCGGCGAGTCTATCACGCCCGCCGGCGCTCACTTGCCGACCCGACAGGCTCCTGGCGTCAGGAATCGATGAGGACGCCGGCCTTGTACGGACTGCTTTCGCGAAGTTCGTCCAGAACCTGCCCGATGTCGCTGCTTTCGCGGACGAGGAACTCCGCTATCGCCTCGGAAAAATCGCGGTCGGCAATCCAGTGCAGCGAATGCGTGCGCACCGGCAGAAAGCCGCGCGCGAGCTTGTGCCCGCCCTGGGCGCCGCCCTCGAAGCACGCAATCCCGCGCGCGATGCAAAACTCGATCGCCTGGTAGTAGCAGGTTTCGAAATGCAGCCCGGAGATAAACTCGCGCGTCCCCCAGTAGCGCCCCCACAGCGTATTGGTGTTATGGATGTTGAGCGCGGCGCAAAGCGGCTGCTGGTCGCGGCTGCCGATGATCAGGAGCAGATTGCCAGGCATGGTTTCCTTGATGCGCAGGAAGAATTCGAGACTCAGGTACGGCGTCGACTGATGCTCGCGATACGTATTCGCGTAGCAACCGTAGAAGAACCGCCAGTCGGCCGCGGTGGCCGAGTGGCCGTCCAGCCAGCGATAGGTGACACCGGCATGCTGCACGCGGGCGCGGTCCTGGCGGATTTTCTTGCGCTTGTCGTGCGAGAACGTGGCCAGAAAGCCGGCAAAGTCGGGATGATTCTGGTTCTCCCAGCGGAACTGGATCCCATGGCGATGCAGGACGTCGGGCGCTGACAATTCGGCGGCTTCGGCCGGATCCGGAAACAAGACATGCACGGACGACGCACGCAACCGGCGGGCGAGTGCGATGGCTTCCCGCCACAACGCCGCGCGGTGCGCGGGATCATGGGCGATCAGCCGGGGCCCGGTTGCCGGCGTAAACGGAATCGCCCCGAGCAGCTTGGGATAGTAGCGCCGGCCGTGCCGCCGGTACGCATCGGCCCATGACCAATCGAATATGTATTCTCCGTAAGAGTGTGTCTTCAGATAGAGCGGCATCGCGGCGACCAGTTCACCTTGATCGTGGCCGAGTATGTACTGGGGCCGCCAGCCGGTGGCTTCGCTCGCGCAGCCGGTTTCGTGCAGCGCATGCAGGAATGCGTGGGAGAGGAGCGGCCGGTCGCCGGTGAGACGATTCCAGGCGGCAGGCTCCACCCGGCCAAGCGATTCGACAACGGTGAATTCAAGTGCGGACAAGGGAGATCGGCGCCGAGGCAAGTGCGGAAACAACGGGAATGCTAACATTGCCGTCATGAAATTCGCGATCGCGCAACTGAACCAGTCGGTTGGAGATCTTTCGGCTAACGCGCGGCAGTTACGGGAGGCAGCC
Organism: Betaproteobacteria bacterium; assembly: GCA_003153335.1. Taxonomy (GTDB): domain Bacteria; phylum Pseudomonadota; class Gammaproteobacteria; order Burkholderiales; family Casimicrobiaceae; genus PALSA-1005. Next base: position 1,873 of record PLYG01000040.1, read on the forward strand.
GAGCGCGCGTACGCGGCCGGTGCCCGCTGCGTCCTGACGCCGGAGCTTTCGCTTTCCGGCTATCCCCCCGAAGACCTGGTGATGCGGCCCAGTTTTTTGCGTGCCTGCCGCACCGAACTCGAGTTGCTGGCCAAGTCCCTGCCGCCCATCGCGGTTCTGGTGGGTTTTCCACTCGCCGAGGGCAGCAGGCGCTTCAACGCCGTCGCATTCATCGAGCATGGAAGCGTGGCAGCGGTTCATCGCAAGCAATGTTTGCCCAACTACACGGTGTTCGACGAACAGCGCTACTTCACGCCGGGCGAGTCGGCGACGGTCGTCACGATCGATGGCATGCGGGTCGGCATTCTGATTTGCGAAGATGTCTGGTTTCCCGGGCCCGCCGCGCGGGCGCAGCACGCCGGCGCACAGGCGCTGGCGGTGCTCAACGGCTCGCCCTTTCACACCGGGCAGCAGCGGGCACGCCAGGAAGTCGTCACGGCACGGGCGCGCGAAACCGGCACGCCCATCCTCTATTGCAATCAGGTGGGCGGACAGGACGAACTGGTGTTCGATGGCGCGTCGTTCGTGGTCGACGGCAACGGGTCGGTCGTGCAGCAGTTGCCGGCGTTTCACGAAACGATCGCCATCGTCGACTTCGAGGCAGGGGGCCCCAAGCTCGTGCGCGGCGGTCTTCCCGACGCGCTCGAAGCCAATGTGTACCAGGCGTTGTGCCTGGGCGTGCGCGATTACATCGGCAAGAACGGCTTCCCCGGCGCATTGCTGGGTCTGTCCGGGGGCGTCGATTCGGCGCNNAGCGCCGATCGGGTGCGCGTGCTGATGCTGCCGTCGCGCTACACCGCCTCGATCAGTCTGGACGATGCGCGCGACATGGCGCGGATGGTAGGTGTGCGCTATGACGAGATCGCGATCGAGTCGATGTTTCAAACCATGCTGGCTGCGCTGGCCGACGAGTTCCGCGGCCGGCCGGTCGATGCGACGGAGGAAAACCTGCAGGCCAGGATACGCGGGATGACACTAATGGCGCTGTCCAACAAGTTCGGCTCCATATTGCTCACCACCGGCAACAAATCGGAAATGGCGGTCGGCTATGCCACGCTGTACGGGGACATGGCGGGCGGCTTCGCGGTGCTCAAGGATATCAGCAAGACGCTGGTGTACCGGCTTTGCGCCTACCGCAATGCGCTGGGCCGGGTGATCCCGGAGCGCATCATCACCCGGGCGCCGTCCGCGGAACTGCGCGAAAACCAGACGGATCAGGACAACCTGCCGCCCTACGATCAGCTCGATGCGATTCTCGAAGCCTATGTGGAGCGTGACCAGAGCCCCGCCGAAATCATCGCGGCCGGGATTCCGGAAGAGGCCGTGAAGCGGGTCGTGCGCCTGATCCATCTCAGCGAATACAAGCGGCGCCAGAGCGCCGTGGGTATCCGGATCACGCCGCGCGGATTCGGCAAGGACTGGCG
>PLYG01000395.1 GCA_003153335.1 Betaproteobacteria bacterium
CCGCCGGCGTACAGTTCGCCGTCGCTGACGAACAGGGCCGAGACCCAGGGATACCCGCCGCCTGTAGCATTCATGGCTACGCCCGTGAGCAGTCCCGTGGATTGGCTGACACGCGCCAGATTGTCGCGTATACCGCCGCCGATGCTGGTGAAAATTCCGCCGACGTACAAGTCACTGCCATTGGCAGCCAGGGCACTTACGATGCCTGTGACGTCGGGATCGAAACTGGCATTGAGTGCGCCGCTGGCGGCTGCGACTTTGGCCAGACTGTTGCGCGCCACGCCGCCCACTTCCGAGAAGTTGCCGCCGAGGAATAAATCAGCACCAACCAGGGACAATGCTGCGACATCGGAATTCGGATCGGGGTTGAACGCCGTATCGACCACACCTTCGTAAGAAAGTTTGGCCAGGTAATTGGTCGGGGTTCCGCCGATATTCTGGAAGCGTCCACCCACATACAGGTTGGTTGCGTCGGCGGCCAGACTGAGCACCGGACTATCCGTGTTCACCACCCACGATTGCGCAACCGTGCCGTCGGAGAGCATACGAAACAGGTTGGAATGGGTTTTGCCGTTGACTCGCAAGAAGTTACCGCCGACCACAATACTGCCATCGGACAAGCGAACCATCGCATCGACGTAGCCCTGCACTGCCGCCGCGTAATAACGTGTGGTATCCGACGCGCCACTGTCGAGATCGAGCCGCGCCAGCGAAAGCGCATCATTCCCATTCACGGTACGGAACGTGCCACCCACCCACAGCGAACCGGACGCCACCGCCACGGCAGCCCCGTAATCAGCATGGACCGCGCCGGGGCCCATCGCGACAGCGTAAGGGGCAACCACGCCGGTGTTGATGTTGATTTTGCCAACGCCGGTTGCGGCGCCGCCAAACTGCGTAAAGGTTCCAACGGCATATAGGTCGGTGCCATTCAGCGCCATCGCGTACACCGCATCGTCAAGGGTGGGTTTCCACGTCGCATCGACGACGCCGGTAGCGGTGGAGATCTTGCCAAGTGACCGAACCGGCTGACCTCCGAGACTGGAGAAGTAGCCGCCCACAAACAGGTTGTCTCCGCTCATTGCAAGCGCAAGCAGGTACGCACTTTGATCACTCCCCGGATTCCAGTTTGCGTCTGGCGTACCGGTGCTCAAGTTCAGTTTGGCGATGCTCCAGCGCGGTACGCCATTGACTGTCGCAAAGCCCCCGGCGATGTAGAGTCCGTCGCTGCCCAATGCCAATGCCTGCACAATTTGATCGGCACCCTCGACCATTGGTGACCAAGTGCTGTCCGCTGCGCCCGTGGCGAGCGAGAGTTTGACCACCAGACCGTGCGCCTGCCCCCCGACCGTGCTGAAGCGCCCTCCCGCATAGACGCCATCGCTGCCCACGGCGAGGGCGTACACCGTATTGAAGGGCGTGCCCCAGGCGGCATCAACGAGGCCAGTGATGAGGTCGATCTTTTTTACGCCAAAAAATCCACCCGCATACAGGGTAGTGCCACTGATCGCCAGGGCGGACACGCTGTCGGTCAGGCCGACATCAAGACTGGTATCAAGCGAGCCGTTGCTATTGAGGCGCGCCAGATATTTGCGCTCCACGCCATTGATGCTGGCGAAGCTGCCACCGATGATCAGCTTGCCATCGGCTTGCGTCGCCATCGCAAGCACATCTGCGATACCTTCGATGCTGAAATTGGGCTCGGGCAGAATTTGCGCCTGCGCAGTGGCGATGCCGGGAATCATGCCGATGATGAGTGCGGCAGCGGCGAGTACGGATTGAAATAGTGTGCGACGGCTCACGTTGCCCCTTTGGGTGTGTATGCTGCAATGGTGTGTGGAAATTCGATGAACTACCGCACACTATCCCGATGCGGCGCGCTTGTCCATCGATTGTTGGGAGCATCAGATCGGCGGGCAGGCGCGGTCGCCCGGACCCGTTCACCCTATGTTGCATTAGCCGTGGTGGCAAGAAATATTCACCGCATCGGTGCCATCTTGTGGCAACAGGAGCGAAAGCGTGAACAGCGAAAAAGCAAATATTCCGATCGTGGTCCACCCTGCAAGCGCGCGGCTTAACCAACACGGGAACGTCTCTTTGCATGGGCCTGATTTTGGCAATCAGGGAATCTGCTCGTTCAAAATTGGAGGAATTCACGTTTTCGGCGCAGAGAACTGAAAAAATTCTCATTCCAGCGACTGAAAACAAAAATTGTGGACGGTGTGCTTGAAATTTAGGCAGGCTGTTTTTTTAAATACAGGGATTTTCTGACAGGCACTAGTTAAGTAAAAGAAAGTGTGATTGTAGATCATCCGAATTGCTTTAAGTCGTTGCGGGGTGCATCATCCCACCCTATGAACAGACTGGATTTCGCCGGCAGGACTGCAGTCGTCACCGGTGGCGTCCAAGGCGTCCAACTGACCGAGCAGCACATCCAGTACATGCTGTCCAAGACCCCGATGGGCGACTTTGTCAACGTCGAGGAAGTCGCCGCACTCGCCTGCTGGCTGGCATCGGAAGATTGCAGATTCTCCACCGGTGGCGTATTCGATAGCTCCGGCGGCAGGGCGACCAATTGATGCAGGACCAGATCGCAATCGTCACGGGGGGCAGCGGCGGGATCGGCCGGGCGATCGCGACCCGGCTGGCGGCAGAAGGCGCGAAGGTGTGCATAACTTACCTCCGAAATGAGCACAGGGCGGAGGAGTTCGTGCGGCAACTGTCCTCGGCTCCGGGCGATGTCATCGCGGTGCGAGCGGACACCGGTCGGGAAGAAGATGTCGCCGCGCTGTTCCAGACGGTCGACCGCAAGCTAGGGCGGTTGACAGCGCTAGTGAACAACGCCGGTGTGCTGGGCGCCGAGGGCCGCATCGATCAAGTACAGCCGGGTCCACTGGCCGAGCTGTGGGCGACCAATATCACTGGCTATTTCCTGTGCGCACGCGAGGCGGTGCGGCGCATGTCGCCGCGCCACGGCGGCCGCGGCGGCGCCATCGTCAACATATCCTCGATGGCGGGAGTGCGCGGCGGCGGCGAGGACCGTGTCGCCTACGGGGCCAGCAAGGGCGCGGTCAATGCGTTCACCTTGGGCCTGGGCAAGGAGCTTGCGTTGGAAGGTATCCGCGTCAACGCGGTCGTTCCGGGCCATGTCGATACCGAGATTCACGATGCGCCTGGAGGCAGGGAAAGGCTGCAGCGTGCCACGCAATTAGTGCCGATGAAGCGTGCCGGCCGCCCGGAAGAGGTGGCGGAAGCCGTGGTGTTGCTGCTGTCAACGAAGGCATCGTTTGTAACCTCGACGCTGCTGCAAGTCGCCGGCGGTGCTTGAGGTCCACACAAGGAGGAGTGTATGCCATTCGTCAACATCCGTATCCTAGAAGGCCACTCGCAGGAGCGCAAGGACGAGATCGCGAAGCGCGTCAGCGAAGCAATCAGCGAGATCGCGCAGGTGCCAAAGGACGTGGTCTGGGTCGTGTTCGAGGACATAAGTACCGATAACTGGTACGTCGGACCGGACAGCGTCACCCGGCTGCGACAGAAGTAGGTGGCCGCCATGTCCGTCGAGATTCGCGATGCCCGCTTTCACGAGGTGGTGGGCGCGAGCGCGTCGTTCGAGCAATTGGTGAGCGGGTGCCTGTTCACCGAAGGGCCGCTGTGGCACGCGCGTGAGCACTACCTGCTGTTCAGTGACATGCCCGGAGACCATTTGCGCAAGTGGAGTGCGCGCGACGGCGTCACCACTTTTCGCAAACCCTGCAACCAGAGCAACGGCCTGGCCTGGGACCGCGAAGGCCGGCTGATCGCCTGCGAGCACTCATCGAGCAGTCTCACCCGCACCGAGCAGGACGGCAGCATCACCGTGCTGGCGAGCCATTACCGAAGCAAGGAGCTGAACAGTCCGAATGACGTCGTCGTGCGCTCCGAAGGCACTATTTACTTCACCGACCCGACGTACGGGCGGGCCAAGTACTACGGCCGGCCGCGCGAATGCGAGCTGGCGTTCCGCGGCGTGTACTGCGTCAAGCCCGACAGCAATGTCGTGACCCTGCTTGCCGACGACTTCGCGCAACCGAACGGCCTCTGCTTCTCCGCCGACGAGAAGCAGCTGTTCGTGAACGACACCGAGCGGCAGCATATCCGCGTGTTCGACGTGGGGCCCGACGGCACGCTGGCTCACAGCCGGGAGTGGGCGAAGACCACTGGCGAAGGCGCGGGTGCACCCGACGGCATGAAAATTGATTCCCAATCCAATCTGTACTGTTGCGGCCCTGCCGGCATCCATGTGTTTGCGCCCGACGCCACCTGTCTGGGCGTGATCCATGTGCCGGAGCACACGGCCAACTTCGCGTGGGGCGATGCCGACTACCGCAGCCTGTTCATCACTGCGTCGACCTCGCTATACCGGACTCGCACCGCCGTGCCGGGCCGGCCGCAAATGACCTGATGCATTCCCGGAATAGAAGACCCATCATGAAAGCGAGATTCATCGCGTTGTCCCTGGCCGCTGGCGCCATCACGTTCGCGTCGTTTGGCGCCGTGGCGCAGGACTATCCGACGCGCCCCGTCACGATCATCGTGCCCTTCTCTCCGGGCGGCCCGGGTGATATTACCGCGCGCTTCGTCGCGCAGGGCCTGCAGAGCGCACTCGGCCAGCCCTTCGTCGTGGATAACCGCCCCGGCGCGAACGGCGTGCTTGCCGCCAACGCCGCCGCAAAAGTGCCCGCCGACGGCTACACCTTGCTGCAGATCTCGTCGAGCCATACGGTGAACGAATCGCTGATCCCCAACAAGGCATACGCGCTGATGCGCGATTTCGAGCCGGTGGCGTCGCTCAACTACACCGAGCTCGTGATGATGGTGAAGATCGACTTGCCGGCCAACACCTTGCCCGAGTTCATCCAGCTCGCGAAAGCAAACCCCGGCAAAATAAACTACGCCTCCTCCGGTAACGGCTCGTCCTATCACATGGCCGGCGAGCTCTTGAAGACGATGGCCGGGGTCTCGATCACCCACGTGCCCTACAAGAGTGCCTCGACGGCGCGTTCCGACCTGGTCGGCGGCCACGTCGACATGATGTTAGACGCGTTGCCCGCCTCCCTCGAACTGATCCACGCCGGAAAGGTGAAAGCGCTCAAACCGAGGGAATGGGCGTGCACCGGTTCGACTTCGATGGCCGCTACGCCTACATCTCGCCGACCGCCAAGGGCTACGTCGGTAACATCATGATGATCCTCGACCTGGCCAACCCGGCGAAGCCGGTGGAGGTCGGGCGCTGGTGGATGCCCGGACAATGGGCCGAAGGGGGGAGAAGCCCACGTGGAAGGGCACCGACTATCGCTGTCATCACCCGCTGCGCCTGGGGAACCGGCTTTACACCAGCTACTGGCACGGCGGCTTCGTCATCCTCGATATCGAGGATATGTCCAAGCCCAAACTGGTGTCCTCGTTCAATACCTACCCTGCTTTCCCGTGGCCAACGCATACCTGCCTCACGCTGCCGTTTCCGCTCCAGAACCGGCGCATCATGCTCCTCGCCAGCGAGGACGCCGGCCGCGCGCGCGATTTCTATCCGGCATTCCTTTGGGTGTACGACATCACCGACGAAAAGCAGCCGATTCCGTTCGCCAGCTACCAAGTGGAGGGCATCGACGGCACGCCGCAACCCGAGTTCACCGGAGTCCACCAACCTTCCGAGGTGATCATGGGGACCGAGATTCCAGTCGCCTGGTTTGCCTACGGGCTGCGCGTGCTGGATTTCGCCAACCCACATGCGCCCAAAGAGGTGGCGTGGTACTTGCCCGACCCAGCACCGGACGAACGCGCCAAGGGCCGGGCACAGAGCAACGACGTCACGATCGACAGCCGTGGATTGATCTACCTCCTCGATCGGATTCGCGGTTGCCACATCCTCGAGCGCGTTTGAGGGACATTGGCGGTCAGCGCAGATTTCGCAAAAGGCTGAAGTGCGCGGCGGGGCCGTCGGCCGACAAGATGATCTCCGACGACTGCCATCGCTGTCGATGCCACGACTGCCCTTCGGGTTGGCCTTGGCCACCAGCAGCAACATCTCGTTGTGCATGTAGGTAGCGTAGCTGCGTACTGCATCCTGGTGCATGCGCCCGAGCGGGTAGCAATGGTAGCATCTGGATTCGGTTCTCCGATTGACCCATCTCTGCGTCCAGGGCTGGTCCGCAGGTCGAGCATCAGCGTTGCCTGCCTTACGGCTGTATTGGCTGCCTGGTGGATCAGCGGGCTGCGCGAATCCTGATCAATCGACGACACCAATCATCATCCGAAGTTTCCACCAGCCGACCAGGCCTCGATTCCATGACCGTCGATTACGTCAAGCGATTCCTCCCGTTTCTGAATTGGCCGCGCGTCAATGGCAAGGTATTGTCGAGCGACCTGGCCGCCGGCATTGCCGTTTCTCTTCTCGTCATACCGCAATCCATGGCCTATGCGCAACTCGCCGGGGTGCCTGCCTACTACGGCCTTTATGCCGCTTTCATCCCGTCCATAGTGGCGGTGCTGTTTGGCTCGTCGGCCATTCTTTCGACGGGGCCCGTCGCGTTGACTTCGCTGCTGACGGCCGTCAGCGTCAGTCACCTTACCGCGCCGGGCACAGCTGAATTCGTCTCCTACGTAACCCTGCTGGCGCTGCTGTCCGGAATCTTCCAGATCGGTCTCGGGTTGGCCCGCGCCGGTGTCCTGGTGAACCTGCTGTCGCATCCGGTGCTGATGGGCTTCATCAATGCCGCCGCCCTGATCATCGCCTTGTCCCAGTTGTCGGCAGTGACCGGCATTGATGTGCCGCAGACCGAGTCTTTCCTCATGGACATCTGGCATATCCTGACGAAGATCGATTCGCTGCACGTTATGTCGCTGGGGTTCGGTTTGCTTGGGCTCACGCTGCTCTATGGCTTCAGGCGGCTTGCCCCGCGGCTGCCCGGGGTACTCATCATGGTCGCGATCCTGACGGGGCTCAGCTATGCCACAGGCTTCGGCGAATACGGCGGCAAGATCGTTGGCGACATCCCGGCCGGCATGCCGAGCATTTCGGTTCCCGCCATGAGTTGGGGGGCGACCATATCGCTGCTTCCCGCTGCTTTCGTCATTGCCCTGATCAGCTTCATGGAAGCGATGTCCAGTTGCAAGGTGATCGCCATCAAGACCCATACCCGCTGGGACGAGAATCAGGAGCTGATTGGCCAGGGCCTGGCGAAAGTGGCGGCGGCCTTTTGTGACTCCATGCCCGTGAGTGGCTCGTTTTCGCGCTCCGCGCTTAACCTGGCCGTGCACGCCAGGACCGGATTTTCGGCTCTATTTGCGGCAGGCTTCGTCTTCCTGACCCTGATGTTTTTCACGCCGTTTTTCTATCATCTGCCGAAGCCGGCCTTGGCAGCCATGATTATCATGGCCGTCGCCAACCTGTTCGATCTTTCCACCATGCGCCGCGCATGGCAGGCCAACAAGGACGATGGTATCGCCGCCGTCCTGACTTTCGTTGCCACACTGGCGTTTGCGCCCAATATCCAGATTGGCATTCTTGCGGGAATCATCTTCTCGCTGGGCGCATTTATTTACCGCCGCATGACGCCACGGACCGTCCTGGTCGGCCTCCATGCGGACGAGACGTTGCTCGATGCTGAACAGAACAAGCGTCCCCCTTTGCACGAGAAGATCTGCGCGCTGCGTTTCGATGCCGCGTTGTTCTTTGGCAACGTCTCGTTCTTCGAGGATGCAATCCTGAAACTGGAGCGCGACAATCCAAATCTGGAATTCATCCTGGTGGCGGCCAACGGCATCAACCAACTTGATGCCTCTGCCGTGGAAATATTACGGGGATTGGTCAGGCGTCTGCACGAGAGTGGAATTACCCTGGTCTTCAGCGGTGCGAAGAGGCAATTCATCGAAGTCGCCGAGCGCACCGGCCTAGCCAACGAAATCGGCCAGGATAATATCTTCCCCACCGACGACCTGGCACTGAAGGCGCTTTTTGCCCGCGTAAAAACGAAAGCGCTTCAGGATTGACCGTGGGATTTGGCCTTCCAGTGAATCCAATCTTTTTTTGCCACGTGCAAGGAAGAGACAGCCTCGCCGTCGAGGGCAACGCTCACGCACTCGACACGCAGTAATTGCTCACGGTGCTCGCGTCACCGGCGCCGGCTTCCCCGCCTCGACCCGCTGCAGCAGTCTCACCCAGCCGTCGTCGACTTCGTCTTGCAGTGTTTCGATGTCGGCTGAGCTCAAGTGCCGATAGCGGCGTTGCAGCGCCAGATAGTCGCTCACCGGGCGCATCTTCGACGTGTAGTTGAGCGTATAGGTGCGACCGTTCTCGACTTCGTAGAGGGGGAACGCACCGCTCTCGACCGCATACCGCGCGGCGGTCAGGCCCGCATCGTCGGGCAGCC
>PLYG01000372.1 GCA_003153335.1 Betaproteobacteria bacterium
CGGCGCCGAGGCCAACATGGCCAAGTACCTGGCCGCCAAGGCCTCGTGGGAGGCCGCCAACGTGTGCCTGCAGACGCACGGCGGCTTCGGTTTCGCCTGCGAATACGACATCGAGCGCAAGTTTCGCGAGACCCGTTTGTATTCAGTCGCGCCGATTTCGACCAACCTGATTTTTTCCTATATTGCCGAGCATGTGCTCGGATTGCCAAGATCGTTCTGATGGCCCGCCCGCTTGAAGGCTTGCTCGTCCTGACACTGGAGCAGGCGGTGGCTGCACCGTACTGCTCGTCGCGGCTGGCCGATGCCGGGGCGAGGGTGATCAAGATCGAACGCGCCGAGGGCGACTTCGCGCGCTTTTATGACTGCGCGGTGGGCGATCTGTCGAGTTACTTTGTATGGCTGAATCGCGGCAAGGAAAGCCTGGTCGCCAATATCAAGAACCCTGAGGACGCAGCGCTGCTGCACGCCATTCTGGCGCGGGCCGATGTGTTCATCCAGAATCTGGCGCCGGGCGCCGCGGCGCGCGCCGGGTTAGGTTCGGACGCATTGCGCGCCCGCCATCCGCGGCTCATCACGGTGGACATTTCCGGATACGGCGACACCGGCGAATACGCCGGAATGAAAGCGTACGACCTGTTGGTGCAGGCCGAAAGCGGACTGGCGATGATCACCGGGCACCCAGCCGGCCCGGGCCGCGTCGGCGTCTCGGTGTGCGACATTGCCTGCGGCATGTCCACGCACGCCGCGGTGCTCGAAGCGCTGATCGAGCGCGGCCGCACCGGCCGCGGCAAAGGCCTGAAGGCAAGCCTGTTCGACGGCATGGCAGACTGGATGAACGTGCCGCTGCTGCAATACGAAGGTTCGGGTACTGCGCCGCTGCGGGTGGGGCTCGCGCACCCGACGATCTGCCCATACGGTGCGTTTGCGACCCGCGGCGGCGTTCTGGTGCTGATTTCGATACAGAACGAGCGCGAGTGGGTAGACTTTTGCGCGCGCTTTCTGGACGAGCCTGATCTGCACAGGCGCCCGGGCTACGAGAGCAATGTCGCCCGTGTCGCGAACCGCGAAGAGGTCGACGCCCATGTCGCCGCCGCGTTCGCGCGGATGACCCGCGAGGAGGCCGCGCAGAAGCTGCGTGCGGCCAATACGGCTTTCGGTTTTGTCAACGATGTCGCAGGGCTTGCCCGGCATCCTGCGCTGCGGCGCACACCAGTGGCAACGCCTTCAGGAGTCACCTGGATCGCGGCGCCGCCGGTGATAGCCAGCGACGGCGAAGTGGCACTGGGACGCGTTCCGGCGATCGGTGAACACTCTGCGGCGATACGGGCGGAGTTCGCGGTTCGGTAACTACCCGGGTAGAGTCAAGCGCTACGCATCCGGCTCGGGTAAGGCGCACACTCTGGAGAAAATGGACAAAGCCATCACGGCGGAAACCAAGGCGCGCCATGCACGCCGTTGATACCAATGTCCTGGTGCGCCTGCTCATTGGCGACGATGCAGCGCAAACCAAACGCGCCGCTGCATTGTTCAAACAACCCCAGCTTCCCCCCCAGCGCCTCCGCCTTCGCTTTCACTGCTGCATCCATGACGATGGTCTTACCCCACTCGCGTTGCGTTTCGCCAGGCCATTTGTTGGTGGGATCCAGCCCCATCTTGCTGCCCAGCCCTGATACCGGGCTGGCGAAGTTGAGGTAGTCTATCGGCGGGCTCTCCACCAGCATCCAGCCTGCGGGCGAGGTTCTTCTCCGCTTCCTGAGTGCAACAGCGGCCCGTCATCAGCGTGGCGGCAGGCTGTCGCCAAGTCAATCCAGCAGCACCACAACCCCGCCTGCTCGGGTGGGTTCGGCGAAGGGTGAATGAGTGAACACCCCCTCCCTAGCACTACCTTCGCATAACGGCGAGGCAAATCGACGTTTTCCCGCGTTAGTCATGGCTTAACGGGCCGCGCCGCCCTCGTTTTGCCCAACCCGGACTGCCGCAGCATGTCATTCAGCGCGGCAACCACCGTGGCGCCTGTTTCTTTGCCGATGACGATTACTACTGCTGCCTGTACTGGTTAAGAAAGGCAGCGGGCGACCAGGGGGGCGGTTCACGCCTACGTGCTCATGGTTGGACAATGCTCGGAGAGTCGCAAACGCACAACTTGCAGTATGATGACGCTATCTGTCATCATACTTCACGAGTTTGACCATGCGCACCATTATCGATCTTCCTGATTCGCAACTTGCCGCACTGCGCGTACTCGAGCTCCGCAAGAAGGTTTCGCGCGCCGAACTGATCCGCCTGGCGGTCGCTCAGTACGTGGGGCTCCACGCCGAGACCGAAAACGCGTTCGGCGCCTGGAAGACGCCGAAGCGCCGTCCGGCGGACGGGCTTGCGGTGGAGAAAAAATTGCGCGCCGAATGGGATCGGTGACGCGCTCCCATGAAGGCGCTATTCGACACCAACATCCTGATCGACTACCTGAACGGCATCCCCGCCGCCAAGAGAGAACTCGATCTCTACGAGTCGTGCGCCGTCAGCATCGTCACCTGGATGGAAGTCATGAGCGGCGGCGAACCTGAACTCGCGGACACAACGCGTGCGTTTCTCAATCGATTCACGGTGATTCCAATCGGCGAGGGGATTGCCGAACGTGCGGTCAAGCTGCGCCGCGAACGCCACCTGAAGTTGCCCGACGCCATCATTCTCGCCACTTCACTCGAGACCGGGCTGATGCTGGTGACCCGAAATACCAAGG
>PLYG01000325.1 GCA_003153335.1 Betaproteobacteria bacterium
GCGACCTTGGGCCGGGCCGCCGAGACGGCGCGAATGAACGTCGACTTTCCCGCATTGGGCAGACCCAGCAAGCCCACGTCCGCCAGCACTTTCAATTCGAGCTTGAGGTGCCGGGCAACGCCCTCTTCGCCATTGGTTGCCTGCCGCGGCGCGCGGTTGACGCTGGACTTGAAATGAATGTTGCCCAGGCCGCCCTGTCCGCCTTGGGCGAGCAGCGCCTTCTGCTCGTGGCGCGCCAGATCGGCGATCAATACGCCGGTGTCCGCGTCGGTGATCACGGTGCCGACCGGCATCCGCAGCACGATGTCATCAGCGCCGTGTCCGTACTGGTCAGCACCACGTCCGTTCTCGCCTCGTTTGGCGCGATGAATTCGCGCAAAGCGATAGTCGATCAGCGTATTGATGTTGCGGTTGGCGATCGCATAAATGCTGCCGCCGCGTCCGCCGTCGCCGCCATTCGGCCCGCCGCGCGGCACGTATTTTTCGCGCCGGAAGCTGGCGGATCCGTTGCCGCCGTTGCCGGCAATCACTTCGATAATGGCTTCGTCGATGAACTTCATTCTTTATCCGTTCGAGCGTTGGTACAGGCGGAAGCGCTCGCTGTTGTCGCCGGGCCGGTTGCCTTCCCAGATGACCCGCCAGTTTCCATCCGGACCCTCGGGGGAGTCGTCGCTGCGGCTGCCTTGGTCGAGATAGAGCGAGCAACTCGCATCGGGTTTGGTTTCGACGCGCTCGGTCTTGACGCCGATAAAATAGTCGAGCAGCGCACGCTGCGGCTCCCCCAATCCGCGGCTGGCAACGCAATCGTAACGCGTGGGGAGAGCCTTCTGTAAATCCATGATCATCGCGCGATAGCTGCGGCCGCTGTCCTCGACGGAAAGCAGGATGGTCGAGTACAGACCCCAGACCAGCGCTATCCCGACCGCCCAGTTCAGCACGGACCGGCGCGGCGATTGCCGCGCGGGCCGGATGATGGCGAACCATACCAGCGAAAAAAATACAGCGAGCGAAAACGGCAGCCATTCGAATGGCAGAGCCGTCGCGGCCGGCCGGAAGCGTGTCAGGTACTCGTACAGCGCGGGTGGCCAGTGCGTATAGAACGCCGCCCACGCCAGCCAGGCGACAATCGCGCCCAGGCCGAAGGTGAGGATGCCGAACCAGTCCAGCGCCGACGATGCGCCGCGCGGCAGCACATCGATGCTGGCGCTGGCCAGCACGCACAGCGGCAGCAGCATCGGCAGCGCGTAGACCATCCGGGCGTCGGCGGCGAAGCTCAGCACCGCCAGCACGATGCCGAAAAAGAGCAGCGGGAGCTGAATCCCCGGCCGGTTGAATCCACCCATGTACCCGCGGAAGCCGGTCCAGATGGTCCAGACGGCCAAGGGAAACGCCGGCCAGGCGATCCACGCGATGTTCTTTAGGTAAAACACATGGTCGCTCTCGGGACCGAGCCGGACCGTGCCGAAAAACCGCCCGATATTCTGTGTCACCAGCCATTCATCGAAGAGTTGCGGCGCGCGTTCATAGAGGAGCAGCGGCCAGACGCCGATCCAGGGCACTGCGGCAAGAAGCGCGACCACCAGCGTCCGCAAATAGGACCACTCGCGCCAGTGCGGAAAAATCGGCAGCAGAAGGGCGGTCAGCGCGAGCAGGCCAGGCCCCAGCAGCCCCTTGGCCATAAACGCAATGCCGGCGCCGGTACCCAGCCAGAAACCGGCCCAGTAGGGACGGCGGGGCGCCAGCGCCAATCCGTACAAGCCCATCGCCAGTCCGCACAGCAGCGCATTGTCGACCAGCAGGCGGTGCGCATTTTCCGCCATGCCGATGGCGCCGACCAACAGCAATGCCGGCAGCCACGCGAAGCCCCTGCCATTCAATTCCCGCCCGGTCCGCCCCAGGAACAGCAGGGTCAGCACGACATACAGCAGCGTGGCCAGACGCGCGCCGTCGTGCAGCGGCAGCCAGTCGCGGGTGAGCTGGGCGAAAAATGCCGCGGTGGCCACGAACAGCGGCGGTTTTTCCATGAATGGTTCGCCGGCAAGCGTCGGCACGACCCATTGTCCGGATTGCGCAATGTCGTAGGCGAGCCCGAACGTATAGGCTTCGTCTGGCTTCCACGGATCATGGCCGAACAGTCCGAGGGAAGCCCAGACGACGCAGAACGCAGCCAGGCTGAGATGCTTGACAAGGCGCAGGGGGAGCGAGCCGTTCATGGTCTGGTTTTGTTCAATGCCGGGTCACGGTTGCGCGGAATGTCGCTGGTTCAATAAAAAAGGCAGCCGAGGCTGCCTTCGGTATTGCATGCATGCGCATCGCCAACGGTGCGTGGGCATGGCCCGATGTCATTCCTACGTGCGGACCGCACCTATGCCGGTGTATTTCTGGCGGAATTTTTCCACGCGTCCGGCGGTGTCCATGATCTTCTGTTTACCGGTATAAAACGGATGGCAGTTCGAACAGACTTCAACATGCAGCGGCTTGTTGACCGTCGAGCCGGTCTTGAATGCATTGCCGCAGCTGCAGTTGACCTGGATTTCAAAGTACTTGGGGTGAATGCCTGTCTTCATGATAGTTCCCTGATGGTTCCCTGATCGTAAGGGTATCGTCGCCAGGTTGTGCGGCGCAACCTTAGATTATACACCGAATTGCCCGCCCACTCAATGCGCTGGATGCGGGCGGCTACTCAGTGATGTGGGTGCGAGGTGCCTGAATTCAATGGCCGGCTTGCCAACGGTCGGATTTGTTGTCTTGTATGCCTCCTCCCGGAACCCTATGATAGATACCGAGTTGTCAGCGCTCTTGCCGTCCCATGCAAACAACACGTCCACTCATGCCCCCCTTTCAACTGATCGACTCGCCCGGGATTGCCACGCCGCTGCGCGGGCATATCGCCGCGGCATACCGGGCGGCGGAGCCCGGGGTGATGGCCCGGCTGATCGCCGAGGCACGCCTGTCGGAGAGCGAGGCGGCGGTGGTCCGCACGCGGGCCGGCGTGCTTGCCCGGGGTGTGCGCGAATCACGCGCCAGCGCCGGGGGCGTCAATGCGCTGATGCTGGAGTTTTCGCTCGACAGCGCCGAAGGCGTAGCGTTGATGTGCCTGGCCGAAGCGCTGCTGCGGATTCCGGACACGCCAACCCGCGATCGCCTCATACGCGACAAGATCGGCCAGGGTGACTGGCATGCACACGTTGGCCGCAGCCCGTCGCTGTTCGTCAATGCGGCGGCGTGGGGACTGCTGGTCACGGGGAAGCTGGTCGGCACCCGCACCGAAAGCGCCCTCGAACAGGCGGTCGGTTCGATGCTGCGCAAGGGCGGCGAACCGCTGGTGCGCAAAGGCGTCGATCTGGCGATGCGCCTGCTCGGCCGCCAGTTTGTCACCGGGCGGACCATCGCCGAGGCGCTGGCCAATGCGCGCGAGCGCGAAGGGCGCGGCTATCGGTTTTCATTCGACATGCTGGGAGAAGGTGCCACGACCGCTGCGGACGCGCTCACGTATCTGGCTGCCTACGAAGAGGCCATTCATGCGATCGGGGAGCATGCGCAGCGCAGGGGGGCGATAGACGGGCCGGGAATTTCCGTCAAGCTCTCCGCGTTGCATCCCCGTTACTGTCGGGCGCAGCAGTCCCGGGTGCACGCCGAACTGGGGCCGCGCCTCGTTGCGCTGGCGCGACTGGCCCGGCGATATGACATTGGCCTCACCATCGATGCCGAGGAAGCGGATCGGCTGGAGCTGTCGCTGGATTTGATGGAGGTCCTGGGGCGCGATTCCGGCTTGGAGGGCTGGAACGGCATCGGCTTTGTGGTTCAGGCGTATCAAAAGCGGGCGCGGCCCGTGATCGATTGGCTGATCGCGCTGGGACGCGACACGCATCATCGCTTCATGGTGCGGTTGGTGAAAGGCGCCTACTGGGACACCGAGATCAAGCGGGCGCAGGTCGACGGCCTGTCGGACTACCCGGTGTTCACGCGCAAGGCGCACACCGACGTGTCCTACCTGGCCTGCGCGCGGGCGATGCTGGCCGCGCCCGGGGCCATTTATCCGCAGTTCGCGACCCATAACGCGCACACCGCCGCGGCGATCCGCACGCTCGCCGGGACCGCGCAATTCGAGTTCCAATGCCTGCACGGCATGGGCGAAACGCTTTATGACCAGATCATCGGCGCCCCGGACTGGGAACGCGCCTGCCGCATCTACGCGCCGGTGGGATCGCATGAAACGCTACTGGCCTACCTGGTGCGGCGGTTGCTGGAGAACGGCGCGAACTCCTCGTTCGTGAACCGTATTGTCGATCCCGCCGTCAGCATAGCTGCGCTGATCGCCGATCCGGTGGACGCTGCGGCCGCCGACGGCGGGTCGGCCAATCCGCAACTGCCGTCACCGGGCGCGCTGTATCCGGACCGCGCCAATTCGCAGGGTCTCGACTTTTCGTCGGAGACCGAGCTGATCGCGTTACAGGAGGCGCTCGCCGCGGCGCCACGCGCCTTCACCTCGGCGCCAATGCTGGCGACAGCGATCTATCCGACGGCCGAAGCCACCGCATTGCGCAACCCCGCCGACCGCGACGATGTGGTCGGTACCGTGATGAATGCGACCATCGACGACGTCGCGGCGGCTGTTGCTCTTGCTGTGAGCGAAGGATCGTCGTGGTCGTGCCGCCCGGCTGCCGACCGCGCGCTCTGCCTCGAGCGCGCGGCGGATCTGCTGGAGGGCAATCGCACGACCCTGATTGCGCTGGCCGTGCGCGAAGCCGGCAAGTCCATGCCGAATGCGATGGGCGAAGTGCGCGAGGCTGCCGACTTCTGCCGCTACTACGCCGCGCAGGCACGGCGCGAACTGGGCGATGTTGGCGCAACGCCGATCGGGCCCGTCGTCTGCATCACGCCGTGGAATTTTCCGTTGGCAATATTTGTGGGCGAGATCAGCGCCGCGCTCGCGGCAGGGAATCCGGTGCTCGCCAAGCCGGCCGAGCAGACGCCGTTGATGGCCGCGGCCGTCGTCCGGCTGTTCCGTCAGGCCGGCATACCAGACGCGGCGCTGCAATTGTTGCCCGGTGCGGGCGAAATAATCGGGCAGGCGCTCGTCGCCGATCCCCGCGTCAAGGGTGTGTTGTTCACCGGGTCGACCGCCGTCGCGCAACGGATCAACCGGCAATTGGCCCAGCGTGACGATGGCGACGATGAGACCGTGTTGATTGCGGAGACAGGTGGACAGAATGGGATGATTGTCGACAGTTCGGCGCTCACCGAGCAGGTCGTCGCCGACGCCATCGTCTCGGCGTTCGATAGCGCCGGCCAGCGCTGCTCGGCGCTCAGGGTGCTGTGCGTCCAGGACGACATCGCCGATCGCGTCTTCGCCATGCTCGAAGGCGCGATGCGCGAACTGCGTATCGGCGATCCACGCCGGCTTTCGACCGACGTCGGACCCGTGATCGATGGCGATGCGCAGGCGGCGCTGCTGGCGCACATCGAGCGGATGCAGGCCGCGGGAATGCGCGTGGTGCAGGCAACGCTGCCGGCCGACTGCGCGTCCGGGACCTTCGTGCCGCCGACCGTGATCGAAATCGACGGCATCGCGCGGCTCAACCGCGAAGTTTTCGGCCCGGTACTGCATGTGCTGCGCTTTGGCCGGGACCAACTGTCGGCGCTGATCGACGCCATCAACGCGACCGGCTACGGGTTGACCCATGGCATCCAGTCGCGGATCGATGAAACGGTCGACGACATCGTCGTGCATATTCGTGCCGGAAATATCTACGTCAACCGCAACATCATCGGGGCGGTCGTCGGGGTCCAGCCGTTCGGCGGGGCGGGGCTGTCGGGGACTGGACCCAAGGCGGGTGGGCCGTTGTACCTGCGCCGACTGGTGCGGCAGCCCGCGGGCGCGTCCACCTCATGGCCCTGCGGCGCCCTTGCGGAACCGCTACGCCGGCAGCTTGCGGACTTGATTGCCGGCTCGGCATCGATCGACAACGCTGAACGGTCGCGATTGATGGAGGTGCTCAGCGCGCTGCCTCACCAGGCCGACACAGGCCGGACGCTGGACTTGCCTGGACCGACCGGCGAATCGAATCGATGGAGCCTCTATCCGCGCGGCAGGATAGGCTGCATCGCGGGTTGCGACGGCGATTTGGCCGAGCAGATCATCGTGGCGGTCAGTACCGGCAATCGTGCGATTGTTTCCGGCTCGCCGTTGGGCAAACGCGCCGGGGCCATACTCGGCGCGACCCGCTGCGAGGTGAGCGATGACGTGCTGGCATCGTCGCCGGACGCGATTGTCGTCGCGGGCGACAAAGATTTTGTACAGTGCTGCCGCGAGCGCGCGGCGGCGAGCATGGGCAGGATCGTGCCGGTAATCGCGCGCAACGCGGCGGGCGGCTATGATAGGGGTCGGCTGCTGGTCGAGAGGGTCGTCACGATCAACACGACCGCTGCGGGCGGCAACGCAGAGTTGCTGGCGATAGCGGGTTAAGGACCATGCGTTTTTTCGATGCTGCGACCATCAGGTCGCGCCTGGACTGGCCGCGGATGATCGCTGCCATCACCGCCGCGCTGCGCGCCGATGTGCATGCGCCGGTGCGCGCCAGTCACACCATTGAAGTCCCGGGACTGCCTGCCGGCTCGCTGCTGCTGATGCCCGCCTGGCAGGTAGGGAACAGGATAGGCNNCATTCTTTCCGGCCAAGCAGCCGCGCTCGGTGGCCGCCGTCTACGTGCTGTTCGATGGCATGAATGGCGAACCGCTGGCGCTGCTGGACGGGGAAGAGTTGACCACCCGGCGCACCGCGGGCGCCTCGGCCCTGGCGGCAAGCCGGCTGGCGCGAACGGACTCGCGCCATCTGGTGATGGTGGGCGCGGGACGCCAGAGCCGTGGGCTTATCGAAGCGCACAGTA
>PLYG01000174.1 GCA_003153335.1 Betaproteobacteria bacterium
GAGGCGATCAAGGCGGTCGAAGACGCTGCTGCCGCGTCGCTGCCTGACGGCTACGCGATTGCGTGGACCGGACAGGCGTACCAGGAAAAGCGTACCGGTAGCGCATCGATCTTCGCGTTCGGCTTCGCGATCGTCATGGTCTACCTGATCCTGGCAGCGCTGTACGAGCGCTGGCGGCTGCCGGTCGCGGTGCTGCTCGCGGTCCCGTTCGCCATTGCCGGCGCGCTGGGCTTTGTGTTCCTGCGCGGGATGGAGAACGACATTTACTTCCAGATCGGGCTGCTGGTGCTGATCGGGCTGGCCGCGAAGAACGCGATNNTGATCGTCGAATTCGCGCAGCAGGCGGTGCTGCTCGAAGGCAAATCGGCGGTCGATGCCGCGTTGCAGGCAGCGCGCCTGCGCTTCCGTCCGATCGTGATGACATCGCTGGCCTTTGTGCTCGGCGTCGTGCCGCTGGTGGTTTCGTCGGGGGCCGGCGCTGCCGCCCGCCGATCGATGGGGACCGGCGTGTTCGGGGGCATGATCATCGCGACCTTTATCGCGACGATTTTCATTCCGATGTTCTTTGCCTTGATGTCACGGCGCAACCAGCCGCAGTCAGGTCGCTCTGCCGCAACGCCCCCCGCCACCCCCGCCAACCCGGCGGAGGCTGCAAAGGAGGGACTGTGATGCGCCCGAGCAAGAGCATGTTGGCGCTGCTGATTGCAGGGCTCATCAGTGCCGGCTGCGCGGTCGGTCCAGCGTATCAGCGGCCGGTCCTGGATCTCCCCGCCGCTTATCCGGAAGAGGTGGATGGAGGCGCAGGACGCACTGCCATCCAGGCCGAGTGGTGGAAGCTCTACAACGATCCGCTGCTCAATGAACTGGTCGCGGCGACGCTGGCCAGGAACGTCGACATCCGGCTGGCCGTCGCCCAGGTCGAAGAGGCGGAAGGCGTGGTACGCGAGACGGACGCGGCCATTCTTCCCGAGATCGATATCGGGGGCAACTCCAACCGCACGGCATCCAGCACGGCAACGACGCTGCCCAGCCCGCCCGGCGTTCCCACCGTGCGCACCGATCATCGGATCGCATTTTCCACGACGTTCGAACTCGATTTCTGGGGCAAGCTGAAGAGCGCTTCGGACGCGGCGCAGGCCAAGCTGCTGGCAACGCGGTATGCGCGCGATGTCGTGATGCTCACGCTTGCCTCGACGACCGCGCAGACGTATTTTGCGCTGCGCTCGCTCGATGCCCAGATTGTGGTGACCCGGGAGTCACTGGTCACTCGCGAAGCGTCGCTGGGCATCGTTCGCGACCGCGTCCAGGCGGGCTATGCGTCGGATCTCGATCTCGCCCAGGCGAATGTCGCCCGCGCCAATGCCGGGTCGCAGTTGCGCGACCTGCAGCGCCAGCGTGCGCTCGTCGAACACCAGTTGCAGACACTGACCGGCAAACTCGATTTGCGGCTCGAGGCCGGCAATGCGCTCGATCTGCCGGCGCCAGCGCTGCCGCCGCCGGAGCTTCCGTCCACCCTGGTCGAGCGCCGTCCCGATGTCGCCTCCGCGGAGCAGAACCTGATCTCGGCTAACGCGCAAATCGGCGTGGCCAGGGCCGCGCAGTTCCCGACGTTTTCGCTGACCGGTTTTCTGGGCGGCGAGAGCGAATCACTGTCCAACATTCTGACCAATCCGGCGCGAATCTGGTCGGTGGGCCTCGGTATGGTCTTCCCGGTTTTCGATTCCGGAAGATACGCAGCCCGCACGGCAGAAGCCGAAGCGCGGCAGCGGCAGGCGCTGGCGAGTTATCAGAAGACGGTGGAACTGGCGTTCAGGGATGTGGCGGACGCGCTCGCCAACATCCGCCAGAGCGTGGCGACCGAAGAAGACTTGCGCACCGCCGCCACGGCCGCTCGCGATGCGCTGCGTATCGCGCAGGCGCGCTACGCCGCCGGCTACTCGGCATACCTCGATGTGCTCGACGCGCAGCGCAGCCTCAACGACGCCGAACTCTCGCTGGCCCGCAATCGCCAGGCGCAGCTTTCCTACACCGTCGACCTGATCAAGGCCACCGGCGGCGGCTGGGCGCCCAAGTCCTGACTGTCACCCGACACAAGACTTCTTCCCTCTCCCGCATCGACTTCTTCCCTCTCCCTCTGGGAGAGGGCCAAGACGAGGGAGGCTGATTCATCGCGTACTTCGATTGCAGCGCGGCGTACCTGCCTCCCTCATCCCCAACCCTTCTCCCCGAGGGGGAAGGGAGCTGCGCCCAGCTTCCAACAACCATGCTGTCCGAAATTTTCAGCTTCACGTTTGACATAGATCAACAATGCATGGGCTGACGGGCGGTAACTTAAAAGACGCGCTTCGTGAATTCAGCAATCGATCATTCCTACCGGGCGGGCAATGAGCGCCTGACCGGCGGGCGTGTTTTTTTCAATGCGCGACCACGAAGTTGGCTCGAGTGAAGTTGCGGCGGGAAAGGCGTTGGAATCATGCCGTCGTTACGTTGCGCGCAGAGGAGGTAAGCAGTGGAAGTTTACAAAGCAGATGTAGCGATTGTAGGCGCGGGTGGCGCGGGCTTGCGGGCCGCAATCGCGGTCGCAGAATCCGATCCGGCGTTGAAAATTGCGCTGATTTCGAAAGTCTATCCGATGCGCAGCCACACGGTGGCCGCGGAAGGGGGCGCCGCCGCGGTGACCCGGGCGGACGACAGCCTGGACTATCATTTCGATGACACCGTGCACGGCGGCGACTGGCTGTGCGAGCAGGATGTCGTCGAGTACTTCGTTGCCCATGCCCACGAAGAGGTGGTGCAGATGGAGCACTGGGGTTGCCCGTGGAGTCGCGCGGAGGACGGCCATGCGAACGTGCGCGCCTTCGGCGGGATGAAGATCGAGCGCACCTGGTTTGCCGCGGACAAGACCGGCTTCCATATGCTGCACACGCTGTTCCAGACTTCCATCAAGTATCCCTCGATCAAGCGCTTCGACGAGCATTTCTGCGTCGACCTGGTGGTCGAGGACGGCCGGGTCCAGGGCGCCGTGGTGATCAAGGTCGCCACCGGCGAGTTCATACTGATTCAGGCGAAAGCGGTGATCATCGCCACCGGGGGCGCCGGCCGCGTGTTCCGTGAGAACACTAACGGCGGCATCGTCACCGGCGACGGCATGGCGCTCGCCTACCGCCATGGCGTGCCGCTGCGCGACATGGAGTTCATGCAATATCACCCGACCTGCATGCCGGGCACCGGCCTGTTGTTTACCGAGGCGTGCCGTGGCGAAGGCGGATTCATGCTCAACAAGGACGGTTATCGTTATCTGCAGGACTACGGACTTGGACCAGCCGAACCTACGCCGCGCAACAAGGCGATGGAACTCGGGCCGCGCGACCGCTTGAGCCAGGCTTTCTGGCACGAGAAAAAGAAGGGCCGGACGATCGAGGGTCCGCATGGCGCGGTGGTGAATCTGGATCTGCGCCACTTGGGCGCGGCGAAGCTGCACGAGCGCCTGCCGCTGATCTGCGAGCTTGCGGAGGAATTCCTGGGCGTCGATCCGGTGCACACGCCGATTCCGGTGCTGCCGGCGGTCCATTACACCATGGGCGGCATTCTGGCCGACGGTAAAACCGCGTCGTCGCTGCCGGGCCTGTATTCGGTCGGCGAATGTTCCAGCGTGGGCATCCACGGCGCCAACCGGCTGGGCTCGAACTCGCTGACTGAACTGATCGTGTTCGGCAAGGTGGCCGGCGTCGAGGCGGCGAAATTCGCGAAGTCGGTGGCGATCAGCAATCCGGCCGCCATCGAGAAACAGGCCGAGGCGGCGCGCACGCGCGCGCTCGGCGTCGTCACCCGGTCCGGCGGCAACGAACGCCTGGCGGTGCTGCGCACCGAGATGGCCCAGAGCATGGAGAACGGCTGCGGCATCTACCGTCTCCAGTCCGACATGCAGGCCACTTGCGACAAGCTCCGCGAACTCAGGGGACGCTACAAGAACCTGAAAATCGACGACCACTCGAAAGTCTACAACACCGAATGGCTGCTTGCGATCGAACTCGGCTATCTGCTCGAAGTAGCCGAGGCGATCGTGTATTCGGCACTCAACCGCAAGGAATCGCGCGGCTCGCACCAGCGCCTCGACGGCTATGAGCAACGCGACGACGTCAATTTCCTCAAGCACTCGCTTGCGTACTACACTGGGGACGGCGTGCCGCGGATCGAGTATCAGGACGTGAAAATCACCAAGTCCAAGCCGGGCACGCGCGCCTACGGCGCCG
>PLYG01000322.1 GCA_003153335.1 Betaproteobacteria bacterium
AGCGTGACAAAACCCATGTGCGCAATCGACGAATAGGCGATCAGCTTTTTCATGTCCTTCTGCACCAGCGCAACCAGACCAATGTACACGACGGCGATCAGCGACAAGGCGATGACGTAGCCGGAGAGCGTGCGCGAGGCATCGGGCACGATGGGCAGGATGAAGCGCAAAAAGCCGTAGGCGCCGATCTTGAGCGTGATCGCCGCCAGCACGACGGAACCGCCGGTGGGTGCTTCGACGTGGGCGTCGGGCAGCCACGTGTGCACCGGCCACATTGGGACCTTGACCGCGAAAGCCAGAAAGAATGCGATAAACAGGAATATCTGGACCTTGTGCGGCAGCGGCAGCGTATACCACCGGAGGATCTCGAAACTGCCGCCGCTCACGTTGAACAGATACAACAACGCGACCAGCATCAGCACCGAGCCCAGCATCGTGTATAGGAAAAACTTGACCGCCGCGTATACCCGATTCGGACCGCCCCAGGCGCCGATGATCAGGTACATCGGGATCAGCATGCCCTCGAAGAAGAAGTAGAACAACACGCCATCGAGCGCGGCGAACACCCCGTTCATCAGCCCTGACATGATGAGGAACGCCGCGTAGTATTGCGCCGGGCGCTTTTCGATCACCACCCATCCCGCCACGACCACCAACACCGTGATAAAGCTGTTGAGGATGATGAACAGGACCGAGATGCCGTCGACCCCGAGGTGATAGTTGATGTTGTACGACTCGATCCAGCGCGAGAGCTCCTCGAACTGCATGGCGCCGGTTGCCACGTTGAACTGCGTGTACAGCGGGATGGTGACCACGAGGCCCAGCACTGCGCCGGCCAAGGCGAGCTGCCGCACCAGGGACCTTTGCTCGACGCGCGAAAACAGCAGGACAGCCAAGCCGGCAACGATGGGGACCAATATGGATAGGCTCAGATAAGGCATTGTATTTTTTCGTGTCGGCAGCTGGCGTATTGGCGGAGCAAGTGAGTTGGGGCCGCGATCACATCCACAGCGACCAGGTCAGGAAGGCTACCGCCCCGACCAGCATTGCGAACGCATAGTGGTAGACGTAGCCGGTCTGCAAAAAACGTATCAGCTTGGCCGCGGCCCCGACCAGCCGGGCCGAACCATTGACTATCCAGCCGTCGATCAGCGTGCGGTCGCCGCCCTCTGACAGACCGCCACCCACGGCGCGCGCGCCACCAGCGAAAAACCACTGATTGAATTGATCGAAGTAATACTTGTTGTCCAGCAACGTATAGACGGCCGAAAACCGGGTCTTGAGCATTTCCGGGATATCCGGACGTTTGAGATAAAAGAACCACGCCAGCGCCACACCGGCCAGCGCCAGCCAGAACGGCAACTGAGTCAAGCCGTGGACGGCCATGCCGAACGATCCGTGGAATTCCCTGGCCATTTCCTCGAGGGTGTCATGATTGGCCGCGACCGCAATCGCGTCCTTGAAAAAGTCTCCAACGAGCATCGGCTGTATGGTCAACCACCCGATCACCACGGACGGTATCGCCAGCATGATCAATGGCACGGTGACTACCCATGGTGTTTCGTGCGGCGGGCCCGCGTGTCCATGCGCACCGTCATGGTTGTGATCGTGGTCGGCCGCGCTGGTGTCGAATCGCGGCTTGCCGTGGAACACCAGGAAGTACAGCCGGAACGAGTAGAACGCCGTCACGAACACGCCGGCGACTACCGCAAAGTAGGCGAACCCGGCGCCCGGGATTTGCGAATGATGGACCGCGTCGATAATGCTGTCCTTGGAATAAAACCCCGAAAAGCCCGGCGTGCCGATCAGCGCCAGCGAGCCGATCAGCGCGGTGATCCAGGTGATCGGCATGTACTTGCGCAAGCCGCCCATGTGGCGAATGTCCTGCTGATGGTGCATGGCAATAATGACCGAGCCTGCGGCAAGGAAGAGCAGTGCCTTGAAAAATGCGTGCGTCATCAGGTGGAACACCGCGGCGGAATACGCCGATGCGCCCAGCGCGACGGTCATGTAGCCCAGTTGCGAGAGCGTCGAATAGGCGATCACGCGCTTGATGTCATTCTGGACAATGCCCAGGAACCCCATGAACAGCGCCGTGATGGCGCCGATTACGATGACAAACGACAGCGCGGTTTCCGACAGCTCGAACAGCGGGGACATCCGCGTCACCATGAAAATGCCGGCGGTAACCATGGTTGCCGCATGGATCAGCGCGGAAATCGGGGTCGGGCCTTCCATCGAATCGGGCAGCCACACGTGCAGCGGGACCTGCGCCGATTTGGCCATCGCGCCGACGAACAAGCCGATGCAGATCGCCGTCATCAGCGAAACCTCGGTCGCCCCGAACAGCGGGATCGTCTGACCGGCGAGCTCGGGCGCGGCCTTGAACACTGCTTGATAGTCCAGCGTTCCGAAATGCGCCAGGATCAGCCCGATACCCAACAGGAATCCGAAATCCCCGACCCGGTTGGCCAGGAAGGCCTTGAGATTGGCGAATATCGCCGTTTCCCGGTCGTACCAGAATCCGATCAGCAGATACGAGACCAGGCCGACCGCTTCCCATCCGAAAAAGAGCTGGAGGAAGTTGTTGCTCATCACCAGCATCAGCATGCTGAAGGTGAACAGCGCAATATAGGAAAAGAACCGCTCGTAGCCTGGGTCTTCTTCCATGTAGCCGACGGTATAGATATGCACCATCAGGGACACAAAGGTGACGACCAGCATCATCATCACTGTCAGCGAGTCGATCAGGAACCCGACCTGCATGGTGATGGCCCCGGACTCCAGCCAGGTGTAAACGGGGCCGTTGTAAACGTTGCCGCGCATCACGTCCATGTAGATCAGCACCGAGGCGACGAACGACGCCGCGACGCCGATGATGGTGACCCAGTGGGCGCCGGCGCGCGGCAGCACGTTGCCGAACAGCTTGGTACCCCAGAGGCCGGCGATGATCGCGCCGGCGAGCGGCGCCAGTGGCACGAGGAGGTAGAGGGCTTGCATGGACATCTGGTTTATCCCCGTAGCTCGCCCAGATCCTCGACCGCAATGCCGCCGATATTGCGGAACAGGACAACCAGGATGGCCAGACCGATCGCCGACTCGGCGGCGGCAACGGTCAGGATGAAAAAGACAAAAATCTGTCCCGCCATGTCTCCCAGATAATAGGAGAACGCGACAAAGTTGAGATTGACCGCCAGCAGCATCAATTCGATCGCCATCAGCAAGACGATCAGGTTCTTGCGGTTCAGGACCAGCCCGACAACGCTGATTGCGAACAGGATCGCGCCCAGCACCAGGTAGTGCGCAAGAGTCAGTTGAGTGAGAATTTGCACGTTGGTCAGCCGTTCTCAGGGTCTTGTTTCGTCGCGCCCGGACGAGGCGATGTTGAGTATCCGGACCCGGTCCGCGCGGCGGACGTTGATCTGTTGCGACGGATTCTGGTACTTGGTTTCCTTGCGCCGCCGCAGGGTCAGCGCAATGGCGGCTACCATGGCCACGAGCAGGATCACGGCCGCGATCTCTACCGCGTAAACGTACTGGGTGTAGATCACCAGACCCAGCGACTTGGTATTGCTGTAGCCGGCCTGGCC
>PLYG01000224.1 GCA_003153335.1 Betaproteobacteria bacterium
TCAGTGGTAGTCGACTATTTCGACATCCTTTGGGCGTTGCCACGTCCACACGAAGCATACCCGGAACTGGTCTGATGGGATTGCTGTGCTGACCCGCGCGGTCATTCGACAGCGCCTCCAGCCTGCTGCCGGGAGGCACAACCCGGAACTTGGAGTTTGCCGCGTAACGGAGTAGATTGCGGAACCTTGAATACCGTGCTCATTCGTTTTTCCCGGGGAGCCCGCAGCGCGCTTGCGGCGCGCGCTGCAAGAGGGAGAGTTCGCGCCGTTCCGTGCCGCCAGGTGCGGCGTCGGCCTGCTTGCAGGCCTGTGGTGAGGCCGCTTTCCGGGCGTGCGCCCGATCGGCAAGTTGCGGACCCGGAATGAAAGCGTTTGAGCTGGTAGTCGCCAAGGATGCCGCGCATGCCGTCGCTCTGCTTGCCGAGCACGGTCCTTCGGTCAAGGTGCTCGCGGGCGGCACCGATCTTCTGGTCGAACTCAAGTCGGCGTCCAGCGTCCCGCGCGTGGTCGTCGACATCTCCCGCGCAGCAGACATGAAGGGGATCGCGGTTACGGACCAGGGCCTGAGCATCGGCGCCCTGGTCACGCACGCAGAGATCATGCGCTCGCCGTTGATACGCGAAATGTTCCCGGCACTCGCCGATGCCGCGCATACCATCGGCGCCGTGCAAACCAGGAATATGGGCACGCTCGGCGGCAATCTCGCGACTTGCGTGCCTTCCATGGACAGCGGTCCGACGCTGGTGGCACTGGACGCGCTGGTGACCATCGCGGGACCGGGCGGCCGCCACCAGATGCCGCTCACCGGGTTCTTCGCGGGTTCGCGCAAAACCCTGCTCGAGCCGGAAGAACTGCTGCTGGAAATCATCATTCCCAGGCAAAATCTGGGCAAGCCTGCGGATTTCCAGAAATTCGGCTTGCGCAAAGGACAGGCGCTGGCCCTGGTCAATGTGGCAGCCAGCCTGTGGATAGACAGGGAGCGCAACACGTGCGTCGCGCCGCGTATCGCGCTGGGTGCGGTGGCGCCGACGGTGATCCGCGCGCCGGCCGCCGAGGCCTACCTTGAAGGCCGCGCGATTACGCTCGAAGCCATGGCCGAAGCCGGACGCATCGCGGTCGGTGATACACGCCCGATCAGTGATTTTCGCGCCTCCGCGGATTACCGGCGCGACCTGATCGCAGTCTTGACCCGGCGCGCACTGGCGAATGCCTACGCGCGCGCCATGGCGAAGCCGGAAGGAGAAAAGCGATGACTGACGTGACCATTTGGATCAACGGCGAGGCGCGGACCGCGTCGGTGCCCGACGAGACAACGCTGCTTGCGCTGCTGCGCGACCAGTTCCACCTTACGGGGTCAAAGCTCGGTTGCGACGTGGGCGATTGCGGCGCCTGCACCGTCATCGTGGATGGCAAGTGCGTGAACGCGTGCCTGATGCTTGCCGCGCAGGCCGACGGCCGGGACGTGCTGACGATCGAAGGGCTCGCCACGCCGGAGCGGGTGCACCCGGTGCAGAAGGCGTTCGAGGACCACGCGTCGTTGCAATGCGGATTCTGCGGCCCGGGCGTGATCCTGTCCGCCAAAGCCCTGCTCGATGAGAATACCGATCCGACGGCGCGCGAGATTCGTGATGCACTCGCCGGCAACCTGTGTCGCTGCACTGGCTATACCAAGATGATCGACGCAGTGCAGGAGGCCGCGCGTGTGCTGCGCGGGAAGCCCGACGCGGAAGCCGGGGGCGAGCAACACCGGACGAGAGGCCAGGCAACATCGACATGATCACGGCCACGATGCAGAAGAATCCGCTGATCCCGGAGATGATGAAGGCTTGGGTGCTGGGAAGTCCGGGCGAACTGCACCTGGTGGAAAAGCCGTTGCCGCAGCCCGGCGTGGCGGAGGTGTTGGTACGTATCGGGGCGACCGCGGTGTGTGGGACCGATCTTGAGATCATCAGCCATGGCGAGCCGGCGTTGATACAGGGCGGCACGCCGTTCAACAAGAATTTCACGCCGGGCCACGAGTACATGGGCACGGTGGTTCAACTGGGCCCGGGAGTGGACGAATTCGAGCTCGGCGAGCGCATCGAGGATGCAATCAAAGTTGTCGTAAAGATGTAGGAGCGATTGCGCCATGCCGAAGAAAGCAAAATTCACGGAGAAAACGCAAAGCACGACGCTGCAGACACCGGGCGGCACGAGTGAGATCTCGCGCCTCCCCGCGGTGACGCTGCCGGTCACGTTTCCGATCGAAACCCTGGTGCCGGAGGTTCGCCTGCAGACCCCCGCCGTCGGCCAGCGCGCAACGCGCCCCGATGGCCGCTTGCATGGCCTTGGCCAGACCCGTTACATCGACGACCTCGCCTTTCCCGGCACGTTGTACGCGAAGATCAAGCGCGCGGGCATTGCCGCCGCGCGCATCCGCAGCATCGATACGCGCGAGGCCGAGGCAATGCCGGGCGTGCTGGCCGTGCTGACCGGCCGTGAGATTCCGGTAAACTCGTTCGGCCCGTCGCTGCAGGACCAGCCGGTGCTGGCCGATGAGCGCGTGTTTCACGCCGGCGACGGCGTCGCGGCAGTGGCGGGCTCCACGNNGGCGACGGCGTCGCGGCAGTGGCGGCACTCACCGAGCAGATTGCCGCGGAGGCCGTCGAAAAAATCAAGGTCGAGTACGAACCGTTGCCCGCGGTCTTCGATCCGATCGAGGCGCTGAGGGCGGACGCGCCCAAGGTGCATGCACCGCACAGCAATATCTACGCGAGCAAAGTAATCCGCAAGGGCGATGTCAATGCCGCATTCGCCACGGCGGCTCACACCTTCGAGGGACAATACCGGACCCAGATGGTCGAGCACGTTCCCCTCGAGCCGCATGCGGCGATCGCGATGTGGGATGCCAACGGCCGCGTGACCATCCACACCACGCTCGGCCGGATAACACTCGGGCGCGCCGACGTCGCCCGCACCTTGAAACTGCCGCTCAACCGGGTGCGTCTGGTCGCCACCATCGTCGGCGGCAATT
>PLYG01000217.1 GCA_003153335.1 Betaproteobacteria bacterium
AGCTCCAGGGTTATCCGGTCGGGGCCCCGCTGCCGCCGCAGGCCCCCCTGCCGCCTGAAGGCGTTGAGGAAGTAAAGCGTGCACTCGTTGCGATCGGGGCCTTGTAGCCGCCTGCTGACGGTGGGCAAATGGCGCCGTTTCGCGTTGCCGCGCCTAGGCTTCGCTGGCAGGAATAAGCCACTATGCCGCGCCGCCGCCACGCAGTACCATACGATCCGTGGCAGGGAACAAAAATCATTATCGATCCCGCCACACGGCTGCACCTGCCGATACACCGCAACAAGCCGACCGGGAATCGTCACAAACCTCAAGTACGCTCGGGGTTCCTGGCGGTGCGGTTCCGGCCAAGGATGCGCAGTCGGCCTGATGGCACGGTTTTTCCGAAGGAGACGGTTACGCAATCGTCCGGTCTCACCCTCGACAAGGTGGCTATTCGCTATGGCGAAACCATCGTGCTGCGCCAGATCGACCTGGAGGTTCGCCAGGGCGAACTGATTGCCCTGCTGGGCAGCTCGGGCTGCGGCAAAACCTCGTTGCTGCGCGCGGTGGCGGGCTTTGTGCCGCTGGCCTCCGGTCGCATTCTGGTCGGCGATGCCGACATTACCCATCTGCCGGCCGAGCGCCGCCAGTGCGCGATGATGTTCCAGTCGTACGCGCTGTGGCCGCACATGACCGTAGCGCAGAACATCGCCTACGGTTTGCGGGTCCGCAAGTGGACGAAGGACAAGATCGCCGCGCGGGTGGACGAAATGCTGCACCTGCTGCAACTGGAAGGTTATGGCGAGCGCAGCGTCGAACAGCTCTCGGGTGGTCAGCGGCAGCGCGTGGCGATGGGCCGCGCGCTGGCCATCGATCCGGCCTTGCTGTTGCTCGATGAGCCGATGTCGAATCTCGACTACCGGATCCGGCTGGAGTTGCGGCACGAAATCCGTGCACTGCAGCAACGCCTTGGCATCACCACGCTGTACGTGACGCATGATCGCGAGGAAGCGCTCACGCTGGCCGACCGCATCGTGGTGCTCAACGCCGGAGAGGTGGCGCAGATCGGCGCGCCTGAGGAAGTTTTTCACCGGCCGGCGAGCCCGTTCGTCGCGATGTTCATGGGCGCGGACAACACGCTGGAGCTCACGCCTCCCACCGGGGCAGGCGCGTTCGATCGATCCTGGCGGCTGCGCGGCGGCGATGGCCCAGGGCTGGATCTGAGTGCGCATCCGCGCGCGGCGGCGCTCGCGGGCGGCGGCAACATTCGCCTGCATTTTCGCAGCGAAGCCGCGCACGTGGCGGGGACCCGAAACGACATCCCGGCAGGGGAGGCCATCCAGTTGCCCGGCGCCGTGGAACAGATTGCCTATCTGGGCGAGCACTGGCGTTGCCGGGTGCGCATGGGCGCCGCCAATATCTGGGTGGACACGACAACACCGTTGACGGTCGGCACCACCGCCATCGTGCAAGTACCGGTGAGTGCCTTGCATCTTTTTCCTGTTTCAACCTGACTGAAAGGATACATATGAAAACCTTGATAAAAGTCGTCGCATTCGCGCTTTGCGCCATTGCGTGGGGCGCGCAGGCGCAGGTCACGCTCAATGTGGTCTCCGCCGGCGATCAGAACATGGTCGACTACGTGACCAACTATCTCGGACCCAAATTCGAGCAACTGAACCCGGGCGTCAAGGTCCGCGCAGTGGGCACCGGCCCCGGCGATTCCGGATCGCAGAAGATCTATGAAAAGCTGTCCGCGCAAAGCAAGGCGAACGTCAAGGAATGGGACATCGACGTGGCCGTCGTGCATCAGCGCGGCGCCGCGACCATGGTCAAGGAAAGCCTGCTGAGCCCCTACCGCAACCAGGTTGCCGCGGGCAAGCTGACCTCGCGCGAGACGGCGACCAATGCCCTCGGGCAGAACGTCGACGGCTACGTCATTCCGATGTTTCATAGCCAGATCGCGCTGGCCTATGTGCCCGACCTGGTCAAGACGCCCCCGAAGACTTTTTCCGAACTGACGGCGTGGACCAAGGCTAATCCGAAGCAGTTTGGCTACAACGGCGTGAAAGGCGGGATGTCCGGCGTCGGGTTCGTGATGGGCTGGGTCGCCGCGGACGGCGCCAATATGGAGAAGCTCGAAAAGGGTCCCTACGACGCGAGCCAGAAGGCACCGATCGACAAGGCGATGGCCGATCTGAAGGAGTTCAACAAGAACGTCGTGCTCACGCCGGGCAA
This sequence comes from Betaproteobacteria bacterium, assembly GCA_003153335.1. GTDB lineage: Bacteria > Pseudomonadota > Gammaproteobacteria > Burkholderiales > Casimicrobiaceae > PALSA-1005. The sequence goes on from PLYG01000217.1 coordinate 2,218, forward strand.
CGCGGGCACGCTGGACATGCTCAATCGCGGCGAAATTGCGATGGGTCCGGTGTGGGTCGACATGTTCTACACATGGCAGGCCGACGGCCGGTTGAATCCCAAGATCAAGCTCACGCTGCTCTCTCCCGGTTTGCCCGGACAGCCGATGTACTACGTGGTGCCGAAGAACGCCGCGCACGCCGAACTCGCGAAGAAGTTCATCGACCTGGCGGCCAGCCCCGAAGTGCAGGCCGACGGCATCGTCAAGCAATTCAACTGGTATCCGGGCATCGATCCGCAATACGTGCAGGCCAAACTGGATCCGGCAAGCTGGAACCGGCTGTTCACCGATATCTCGCCCGGCGACCTGAGCAAGTACGGCCGCCCGTTCCCGTTGTCGGAATACTTCACCGACATTCTGGAAGCGTACGAGCGCGTCGTATCCAAGTAGGATGGGTCGAGCGAAGCGATACCCATCGCTCGTTCCGTCATAGCTGGTCTCCAAACCAGGACCCGATGTCATGAGCAGCGCGGCCGAGCAATCATCACCACGCGCCACCTGGGCGGGGATGGCGCTTGTCAGTCCGGCGCTGCTGGTGATCGTCGTGTTCTTCCTCGGGCCACTGCTCGCGTCGGTGGTCTCCTCCTTCCAGACCAAGGCGGGCGCCTGGACGCTGGCCAATTTCGACAAGTCGTTCGAGCTCTATTCGGGCGACGTCTGGTACACCGCGGTGATCGTGCTGGTCTCGACACTGGTGGTAGGACTGATGTCGGTCGCGATCGGCGGCTACCTGACGCTAGGCACCAACCCCCGCGCGCAAGGCGTCCTGCGCTGGCTGTATCGCTGGCCGTTGTTCATTCCGTTCATCGTCGCCGGCCAAGTGATGCGCACGTTCCTGGCCAAGAACGGCTTGCTCAATCAGTTGCTGATCGGCAGCGGGATTCTCGAGCCGCTCGCCGCGCAAAGCTACCTGGACTGGCGCGGCATTGTGCTGGCGTTCGTGTGGAAGCAGACGCCATTCGTCGCACTGATGGTGGCCGGGGCGATGGCCGCGATCGAGTCCGACCACATTGAAGCGGCGCGCAACCTGGGCGCCGGCCGGCTGCGCATCCTGTTCGAGATCATCATTCCGCAAATCCGCCGAACGCTGATGGTGGGTCTCGTGCTCTCGTACGTGACCATGCTCTCGGTGTTGTCGGTGCCGATGATGATCAATCCGAACAGCCCCACGATGATGACAGTCGATGTCGCGTACCGGATCAATGCGCACGGCGACTACGGCGTGGCCAATGCGCTGTGCCTGATTTCGCTGTTGCTCGCATCGGTCGGAGCCTGGTTTTACCTGCGCCACGGCGTGGCCCGGAAGGGCGTGCAATGAGCGCGGCCTCCTTAGACAGCGGGCGTTCGGGGCGCATCGGCAAGATGCTCATCCGGGCGACGGTGCTCGGGCTGTTCGCTTTTTTCATTTTCGGGCCGCTCCTGAACCTGGTGCTGTGGGCGTTTGCCGAGCGCTGGTATTTTCCGAACAAGCTGCCCTCGCAATTCGGTTTCAGTTTCTGGGCGCGCGTGTTCGATCCGCGCGGCAACGCGATGGCCTCGCTGCTGACCAGCGTCGGGATCGCGGTGACGACGGTTGTGGTCTGCCTGGCGATCGCGGTGCCGGCGGGATTGGCACTGGGCCGGCTGCAATTGCGCTGGCGCGGCGCGATCATGCTGGTGTTCCTGCTCCCGAGCGCGTTTCCCAATCTACCGGTCTACGTCAACATCGCCCGGGTGTTCTATGAACTCGGGCTGAATGGGACCGTCGCCGGCGTCGTGCTGGTCCATGCGGCGCACGGCCTGGTGCTCGCGGTCTGGATTTCCGCCGCTGCGTTCGCCGCGGTCGACAAGGCGCTCGAAGAGGCCGGGCGCAACCTGGGAGCTGGGGCGTGGTGGTGTTTCCTCACCATCACGCTGCCGCTCGCTGCGCCCGGCATCATCGCCGGCGGGATCTTCGTTTTCCTCGAGTCGCTAGATGAGTTCACCGGCACGTTCTTTGTCGGCGTGCCCGACGTGATCACCCTGCCGCTGCTGATGTTCAACGCCAGCATGGGCGGCAACTATCAGATCGCCTCGATCACGGCGCTGTTGCTGCTGGTGCCATCGGTGGGTTTCATGCTGCTGGTCGAGCGGTTTCTCAAGCCCAATGTGATGGCGACGCTGGGGCGGTAGCTAGTCGCGGTGCGATCGCTGGGTACAGCGTGCTCGTTGTCACTAATACCGAAAGGACTTGATCTGGATCAAACTGAATTCCGCATCATCAATCCAGAATAATGGAGGCAATGAAATACCCTGCGGTAAGCTGCGGGCTGTTTCAAGACAACTCCAGTTCTTGCGGACGCCGCAAGCGGCGGCGAGTTGGACCCGAAGAGATGAAATAGGTATTTGTCACGACTGTCAAACTCAATGACGGTCGCCAACACATGAGAGGCGGCGAGATGGAAATGAAGGCCGACACGCCGGGAGTGCGTCGGGTTGGAGTTCCTCATGGTCCCGCCTGCGCTGACTCCGGCGGCCAGCAGATGAGTCAGCTCACTTCGTTGCAGCACGCCTCGCGATTCTTCGAACTCCGGCTCGAGTCGATCGGTGGCTTGGGCGCACACGCGGCAGGACAAGTGCTGGCGACTGCCGGGGTGCTGAGGATGGGCCTGAACGGCGCTCATTTCTCCTCGTACGGGTCCGAGAAGAAGGGGTCGCTCGTGCGCTCCTTTGTGCGTTTGGGGCCGGCGGATCGGCCGATCCGCAACAGTGCGCCCGTCGAGACGCCTGACGCCATCGTGGTCTTCCACGCGGCACTGCTGCGCAACCCGGCGACTCTCGCCGGTCTCAGGAAAGACGGCACCTTCATCTACAATGCGGCCCCGGGTCCCGTCCCGGCGGAGCTTGCCGCGCTGCCGCGCACCGCGCGCGTGATCCGCGTCAACGCTCTCGGCATCGCGATGGAAGAAAAATCCCGGCCCAACGCGGTGCTGCTGGGGACGCTTTGCGGCGCGTTTCCGTTCCTCGACACCAGCAAGATCCTCGAAGCGCTCACCGAGGAGTTCGCCGGCAAGCATCCTGAGGCCGTCGCATCGAACACGTCCGCGTTCCGCCGTGGCGCTGCCGAATTTGAGGTGCTCGCGGGTGTCGGTCGTGCCGAGGGCGATCTGCCCGCCGCCCGCCCCGAGCCGGCGTGGGGCTACGAAACGCAGCCGCTCGGCGGGATCCTCCCCGTACCGGGCAACATGGCGTGGAATGACCTTTCGGTGTCGCGCACGGGATTGATGCCGGTCCTAAACCGCGAGAAGTGCATCCACTGCGGCTTGTGCGACCTCGTTTGTCCCGACTACTGCCTGGCCTGGGGTGATGGCGAGGAGGGCGGCAAGTACGAGCGTGAACTGATGGGTGTGGACTATCGCTATTGCAAGGGCTGCCTGCGCTGCGTGGAATCCTGCCCGACCGGCGCGTTGACCAAAGAGACGGAAACGGCCGGCCTCGCCGACCGGTTGCGCGTGCCGCTGTTCCCCGATTTGATCGGATGAGGTAGATACCATGACGACCCAGATCCTGGACGCTCCTTCCCTTACGGAGGATGCCCGTCCGGTCGGTTCCGTGCGCCAGAAGCTCGAATTCAAGAGCGGCAACGAGGCCGCGGCGCTCGCGGCGCGCGATATCGGTTTCCACGTGATGGGTTATTTCCCGATCACGCCCTCGACCGAGGTCGCCGAGAATCTCTCGAAAATGCGGGCCGAAGGCGAGCACGAGATCGTGATGGTCGCGGGCGACGGCGAGCACGGTGCCGCCG
>PLYG01000569.1 GCA_003153335.1 Betaproteobacteria bacterium
AGCAAGGGGTCGAAACCGCGAGTTCCTTTTTTTCGAAAGCAGCCGCTCAAAATCGATCTATTGAATTCTTTGTCGGCGCGCCACCACTGGCCGCTTAGGCCGAATACCAGACGCTGATGGTAGTCGCAGTGAAGGTCTCTTCTGGGTCGATAGCGGCCGATCGCATTGTCCAACGTTGCTGTTCCCCTAACATCTGAGGGATGCCCACTGCACCCTCCGCCACCACTTGGTGATGCTCTGGATCACGGACGCTTGCGACACTGGATCAAAGTTTCACCATTGTGGCCACCACGCGTTTGGCGTTCGAGTCTTCCTGATATTGTGTCCCTCTAAACCTTAAGCACGAGGGGCCTGCTGGTTGCCCGGCTGCTATTCGACTTTTTCGAAATCGATGCGCTCGTCAACCGGCAGGTCCTGCAAGTACCGGCGCAGGCAATCGAGCCCCATTTCCACCACACCGAGCCGCACCCAGTCGCGGCCGCCGACAACTCGGGAGCGGCGCAGGACAGTGTCGTTCGCAGTCACGATTGCCAGACAGATGGTGCCGGCAAACTCGATGCGGTCGGCGCCGTCGTCGACATCGACCAGCACCGCCAGCGCATGCGTCGCGCCGGTCTGTGCGAGCGCCGCGCGCGCGACCATGCCGGCTGCTTCCTTGGACATTCCTTCCTTCAGCGCGTCCGGATCGAGGCCGACCACGGCGCAAATATCTTCGCGCCGTCGCGCAACGACGCCACGGCGCAGTACTGCTTCCGCCCCCGGCAGATGGGCGATGCGCCCGGCGATCTGGCCGCTGCTGAATGTCTCGACGATAGCCAGCGTCGCCTCCCGCGCTCGCAACGCGCCGAGCACGACGCCCTCGAGCGTAGCGTCATCTTCGGCCACGATGAAGTTGCCGAAGCGCTTTCGCACCGCCTCTTCGACCGGCGCGAGCGTGCGGCTGACTTCATCCATGTCGGCGCCGCGCACGGCGAGCTTCGTTTCCAGCTGCGGGTAGTGCGCACGGAAACCGAGCTTGACGCGGCCGCCGAGCGCCAGCGCTTCGACGCCGGACAGCAGGGAGTCGGCGTGCGATTCGCCAATGCCATACGTATGAAAGCGCTTGAGATAGATGGCGGTCTGCTTGCCGGCCTTGGCAAGCAACCGGGGGATGATCTGGTCTTCGAGCATGCGCCGCAGTTCGCGCGGCACGCCCGGGGTGAACATGAACCGCGCCCGGCCGATGGTCACCGCGAAGCCACACGCGGTGCCGACGGGATTGTCGAGCGCCTCGGCGCCGGCCGGCAGCATCGCCTGCTTCCTGTTGTTGGATGGCATCACGCGGCTGCGGCGCCTGAAATAGTCCTCCATCGTCGCCAGCCATGGTTCGTTCAATTCGAGTTCGACCCCCGCGGCCCGGGCTGCAATTTCCTGCGATAGGTCGTCGACCGTGGGGCCAAGGCCACCATTGACAATAACCGCGTCGGCGCGGTCGCCGGCCAGCCGAAAGGCCAGCAACAGGTCTTCCCGGTCGTCGCCGACTGTGGTTTCCCAGGTCACGGCAAGGCCGAAGTCCTCGAGCTTCTGGCTGATGTAGCTGAAATTTGTGTTGACGATCTTGCCGGTCAGGACTTCGTCGCCGGTGCAGATGACTTCGATGCGCATGAATTCCTGTCTTGTACTTTCTGTTCGGCGATTCCAATCGCGTACTGACCCCGGCGTCCTCGCGCATATTACGCCACTGGTTGCCGGGAAGCTGCGGACCCTATTGTGATCGCCCGCCGCCGTTTGCTCGCCTTCCTGATATTGTGACCCTCTAAACCCAATCTTCGACCAACGCCTTCTCGGTGCATATTTTCTTGGCGACACTGAACGGCCGGTATCAGGCGGACACCAGCCCTCCCCGGCCCGTCTGAACAGGCAATTGCATCGGCAGCAGGCGGCCATAACCTGACGGTCAGGCTCGCCGCCGAAATTGCCCAGAGCAGTCGTAGCGGAGCCGGTGAACTTCTCGCCCGTCGGGGAATCTCTGCAAGTAAATGACCCGACCACACCCTAACGGCGCGGCCGCTGGAGCCCAGGAAAGTGACGCACCCATCGCAGCTGACGGGCGCTGGTACAACCCGAGGTTGGCCAATGCCGCTCTCAATTGAAGACAATGCACTGATTGACGATTGCAGTTGGTCTGGTGCCGCAACCAAGACTCGATGAAGGCACACATTTGCGAACCGATGTGCGAGCTTTCGTACGCTTGTCCTCCTGGCGTGCAGGCCGTTAAGATGGCAGGTATGAACTACGCGCTGCGTAGTGTCGGATAGTCCGCCCTTCGCAAAGACGCTGGAGGCCCCATGGCGCATGCAACGCCGCTCTGGAAAACCCGGGACTACATGCTGCTATGGAGCGGGCAGGTCGTTTCGACCCTCGGATCAACGGCGTCGTCGATAGTTCTTCCGCTGCTGATACTGGCGTTGACGAATTCGCCTGCGGCAGCGGGCGTCGCCTCGGCGCTTCGCGCGGCTCCGTATCTGATCTTCTCCTTGCCGGTGGGAGCGCTCATAGATCGTTGGGACCGCAAACGCGTGATGATCATCTGCGACGTATGGCGCGCGATTGCTGTCCTCACCGTGCCGGTCGCCGTGTGGTTGGACGCCCTGACGATCTGGCAAATCTACCTGGTGGCTTTCGTCGAAGGAAGCCTGTTCGTCTTCTTCAATATCGCGGAGGTCGCTGCTTTGCCGCGCGTCGTCCCCACCGCGCTGCTACCACAAGCCGCGGCACAGAATGAGGCCGCAGTTGGCGCCGTGCACATTGTCGGTCCCTCAATTGGTACGTTCTTGTATCAAACGCTTGGAAAGAGCGCGCCCTTCCTCGCTGATGCGATCTCATACGTGATGTCAGTCGTCTCGTTGCTGCTCATCAAGACGGAATTCCGACTGGCCAAAGCAGCTCCGTCGACTCCCTTGCGGGTCGAAATTGTCGAGGGCTTGCGCTGGCTATGGCACAAGCCGCTGATCCGGTACATGGCATTTTTAACCGGCGGCTTGAATCTGGTAAACGCCGCGGTCCCGCTAATCGTAATCGTCCTCGCCAAGGAAATGGGCGCGCGCGATGTCGAGATCGGGTTGATCTTCAGCATCGGCGGAATTGGCGGCATCATCGGCTCGTTGATTGGCGGACGAGTCCAGAAGAGATTCTCATTCGGCCAAGTCATCATCGCCGTGATCTGGCTGGAGGCGCTGCTTTTTCCACTTTACGCCTTGGTTCCTCAGTTCTTTCTGCTCGGGGCGATCTACGCATTGATCTACACAATGTCCCCGATCTATAACGTTGTTCAGTTCAGCTATCGACTTTCGCTCATTCCAGATGCCCTACAAGGCCGTGTTAACAGTACCTTCAGACTAATTGCGTTCGGCTTCATGCCCTTGGGCGCGGCGATTTCCGGCTTCTTGCTCGAATGGATTGGCACCGTGCCAACCATCCTCGCCTTCACACTCTGGTATCTCGTGTTCGCCATTCTGACAACCCTCAATCGCCACGTGCGGAATGCGCGAGCGTTTACGCATGTGGCCGCGGATTGAAGCTGCGGCGCGCGAACGAGGTGATCCAGTAGCCGAACGCATCGAGTTGATCGCGGTTAAATGTCCGGTTCTTGTACGGCGCAACGTCCGGTATGGGTCGTTTGCAGAAATTGGTGGAATCCGAGATCGTGGGTCGGCTCTCGGCTAGAAAGCTGACGTAGCCATCCTCCGCAAGCCACTTCCCTGCGAACCAGGGCTCGGGGCGAATTGCCCAGGTATCGCAACCCATACGGAAAACCCATTCAGAATTCGGGACTCTGCAGCCCCGCAAATGTTGGGTCAATAACGCCGTACGTAAATCATTTGATTTCCGTATGTTGCGAGATTATCATGTTCGCACTTGCCAAGGAGCGCCGACATGACCAAATCCAAACGAGTTGCGCTGTACGCCCGGGTGTCGACCGACAGCCAGACCACCGAAAACCAATTGCTTCGGCTTCGCGCCGTCGCCGAACGCCACGGGTGGACAGTCGTTACTGAATTCGTCGACAACGGAGTGCGCGGCGCGAAAGGTCGGCGCGAGCGCCCCCAGTTCGACGCGCTCCTCAACGGAGTTGCACGGCGCGAGTTCGACATGATTGCCGCATGGTCAGTTGATCGCCTCGGCCGCAGCCTGCAGGATCTTCTAGGATTCTTGCTGGAGCTTCAATCGAAAAGGGTCGACTTGTACCTGGACCAGCAGGCGCTGGACACATCCACTCCGATGGGCAAGGCGATGTTCCAGCTCTGCGGTGTTTTCGCGGAACTTGAGCGGTCCATCATCCAAGAACGCGTTAAGGCTGGTCTGGAGCGTGCCCGTGCCAAGGGAGTGACCCTGGGACGACCGAGGACGGATCCGAAGGTTGAAGCAAAGATCCGCAAGCTTGCGGCCGGTGGCATGGGCAAAGGAAAGATCGCGCGGACACTTGGGGTTGGGGTCAGCGTCGCCCAGCGCGTTTTGACAGGCTGAGTGTTGAGCTTCGAACCCGGTTGCGGGCATAGGCTCTTTGTGGGTTATGTTAGTGTTGTGCCATTGCTGCAGAGTTGCGGACTTTCAATCCGTTGGCTGCAGGTTTGAATCCGGTGCGACCTACCAACAGTGACAACAGCGCAATACCCAGACGGGTCGTTAGCTCAGTTGGTAGAGCAGCGGACTCTTAATCCGTAGGTCGAAAGTTCGAATCTTTCACGGCCCACCACCGCCCGAAACTATCCCGGACTGCCATTCATGGGCGGCTGTGACGCCCCCTCTGCTGGATGCTGCGAGACCCCGGTACTGCCCATTGGTGGGAGCTTTGGGGTCGGTACATGGTGCCCGGCGGGCAAATTTCCTACCCTCTTTTGTGCCAGATCAGCAGTATACCTAACAAATGGAACATACTGGCGAGCAATCAATAGTGGCTTCCATCAAGCCTCTTTCGTTCACCGATGCATCGCTCGGCCAATCACATAAACAAATTATGAAGACGAAATGTGCAAGCGGTATTTCGACAATTGTGTCGAAGGCCTTCTCATTCGCGTTAATGCTAAGCGCTACGGCCTCGGCGTTGACGTGGGAGTATGAACAACAGACAGACAAGATGGATGGGTCGTTAACAAAGTTCGCCAAGGTCGTAAGTGACAACAGCATGGCACTGGCGTCGCCGTACTCTGGCGAGAACCGTGCGCGGCTTGTGATCCGTCAACGCAAGAGTGACGGGCTAAACGTGATCTTCGTGATTCAGAAGGGCCAACTGATCTGTGGCTACGGCAGTAGCTGTTCGGTTATGGTGCGGTTCGATGACGCGCAGCCTGCCCGGTTCGGTGCGTCTAAACCGTCCGATGGCAGCAGTAATTCGCTGTTTATCAATAGCGAGAGGCGGTTCGTCGATCTGGCAAAGAAGGCGAAACAGATTAAAGTGGCCGCAACGGTTTATCAAGCGGGTACACAAGTACTTGAGTTCAGTATGCCTACTCCCTTGACATGGGAGGCACCAAAGCCGACAGCATCGCCTGCGAAGGGCGCACAGAAGCAAGACGTAACCGAAGGTCCCAGTATGCAAGGCGTGATGATTGGTTGCAATGCCGCCGCTGGCGATCGACGCGGTGATGACCGTAAGGCATTCATGATGGAGTGCCTCAAGGCAGGGCTAAAGTAAGGCTTCGAAATCCGTCGAAAGTTCGAATCTTTCACGGCCCACCACTTCAAAAAGTCCAGGTTTGCGGTCGCTATACAGGGGCGGCTGCGGTCCTTTGTTTGCGGCCCTTACTGTGGACATCCAGAACGTCCGTGTTACGGGCCTTTGCCCTTTTCTGAGGTCGGTATAGGGTCGGTGTTGGGGTGCTGCGAAAGGCCGCAACCTTGAGTACTCCCGCGTCATCAATTTGTAGGCATGTAACGGTAGCGGTGCATGCTGCGAGGACCGCTGACCGGCATGAAGAAGCGAATCCGGGCATGAGTACCGATAGTCCGCGGGTCGGCGGTGGGATAGTGCCTCGCGAGTACACGGCGCACGACATCCTTGTCGATGCCGAGGCCGAAGATGTGAGAGAGCTGCTGGGCGATGCGCACACAGCCGAAGTACGGATTGCGCTATTTCATTCCAACAATGGCCGCGATGAGTTGCGGGGAGGGTTCCTTCGACCCGGGTTTACGCAGACCTCCCGATGAGGAGAAGAGCCGACGGTATTTGCCATCGACCAAGGTCTGGTGAAACTTGAGCAAGATGGCCGGTTTGAGCACTACGGAGAGCTTCGAAATGCGGTGTGGTGTTGCGGCGTGAGTTCCGCCGCGCCCGGGGCGTAACCGAACAAACGGGCCTTGACGGCGGTCTAGACCCAGAGTAGTCTTTCTTGTAAGCGATTACAAATAAAATATCTTCGCTCATCCTATTTGCCGCAAGTTCTTAATCAAGGAGGGTTTTGCATGTTCCCAGATGAGCAGCCGTCACAATCCCGTCGGACGTTTCTGGCGGCTTCCGTCGCCACCGGCGTTGCCGCGGCATTCATCCCGAAGCGAGCGAGCGCGGCCCCGACGACAGTCAACGTCGTGGGCAATCCTGGCCTCCATTACGAGCTATGGAGGAAGTGGGCGGCGATGGTAGCGGAGGAGACCAAGGGCGAGATCCAGATCAAATACGACCCTATTGGCTATGCCCCGGCATACGGGCGCATCAAGCAGGAAGTCGAAACGAAGAATTTCGCGACCGATGTCTTCTACAACGATGCACCATACCCCGAGCAGCTCTGGAACGAAGGCTTGCTGCAGGAAATACCTTACGCCGAAATGCCCAACGCGCAGAAGCTCTTCGCCTACGCGCGTCGCCCGTACGGCATCGAGCTGCTCAACACCGTGTGGGGAATCGTCGGTTTCAACACCAATTTCGTCAAGGTTGGCGAATTCAAGCTACCCCTGTCGTGGGAGGAATTCGCCGATCCGCGGTGGAAGGGCAAGCTTTCGTGGGTCGATCCGCGCGCTTTCCCGATGTGGCTCCCGGTGATCGTGAATGCCTACGGCGAAGACAAGTGGGTCGACTACTGCCGCCGGATCGACAGGAACGTCAAGACCTATCACAGCCGCTGGGTCGACAACCGGATCGGCATGCAGCGCGGCGACTCGTGGATCACGTTCCACGCGTGGGCCACCATCTACATCGGCGCGGTTGTCGATAAAGCGAGCGTTTCGGGGCTGCCGATCACTTCGCCACCCCGGGCCATGGGCAATCTCCCGGTGTCGATGTCGATTCTCAAATCGGCTCCCAATCGAGCCGCCACCGTGCGCATGATGGACATCGTGAGCAAGCCCGAATACACGAAGGTGATGATGGACATCGGTCTTAATCCCAGCAATCACCCTGACAACTATCCGCATCCAATGCCTAATCGCATCCTCGAAGCGAACAACGCCGCGCTGGCTGGCGTCAAGCAGTGGACCGATATTCAGGCCCTGATCAAGCCGATCGACTGGATCGACTGGGCGAAGAAGATCCCGCACTACACACAAGTGTGGGAAACCTNNTCAAGCGGCGCGGTTCCTGAGGCATACAATTGCCCCGCGGAATTTGAACGGGTCGCGCCGCATGGCAAGCGCGAATGCACCTCGCTACCACCTCTGGTGGCTGGCGGTGCCCTACCTCTTGCTCGTTCTCGCGTTGATCGTAATACCGTTCATCGCGACGCTGCACAAGAGCTTGTCCGCATCGCACGGAGTGGCGTTCACGCTGTTGTCCAACCCGTCTGCCGCGATCGCCGAGCCGGCGACGGCGGCGAACTATCTCGCGATACTGGAGGAGGAGCGCGGGCGCAAGCTGGTCGGCACGACGCTGATTTTGGCTGCGGCGGTCGCCACCCTCCTGAGCGCGATCGCACTCTTCGCCGGCTATTTCATGGCCCGCTCGACGCGATGGTCGCAGATCGTCAACGCAATCGTCACCTTTCCGTCGCTCGCGCCAGCCGTGACCATCGTCTTCGGTATCCTGTGGCTGTTCGGGCCGACGGGGCCGATCAACCAATTGCTGTGGAAGGTCCTCGGCATTTCCAGCATGCCCATCGAGTTCACCGGCACGATGCTCGCGGTGATCCTTGGCGACATGGCGTTGTTCTCGACCATTGCGGTGCGACTCGTGGCGGCGGTCTTTGAATCAATCGATCCCGCGCTCGAGGCCGTGGCCTCGAGCCTTGGGGCTAGCGATACGCAAATCTTTCGGCTGGTGTTGCTCCCGCTGGTTCTGCCCGGGCTTGCGGCAGCGTGGATATTCGTGTTCATCCGGACCATGGCTGCGTACGTCGCCGCGCTGGTGCTGGGTGGCGGTACCCAGGGAATCGTGGTGATTCCGCTCGAGATTTTTATGGAGATCAACTCGCTGGGCACTACGGGCACCATCGGCAAGGCAGCGGCGCTGGCAGTGACGCTGGTCGTCACGACGCTGGTCGGTCGCATCGTGTTCCTCGCCCTGATGCGTCGCTTCTTCCGCGAGCGGCTCGGTACCGAACTCCTCTGAGATGTCGACACCGCGGCCCACATTCCGGTGGCTGTTTCCCGCCACCACGATCGGGCTTCTCGTCTACATCGTTGCTCCGCAGTTGATTCTGGTCTCATTGTCGGTGAGTGAGCGCTTCGACCTGGTGGGCGGTGTGCTGCCGGAGGGCTTTACGCTGGAGCAATTCATTCGATGGAACGGCGAGATCGGAGAAGCGATGAAGGTATCGCTTCTGGTTGCGCTCCCCACGGTTGCGCTTGCACTCGTATTCGGCGTACCGGCGGCGTACGCGTTGGCACGCGGCCAGTTCCGGGGTCGCGGGATCGTGCTCGAACTGGTCAACCTGCCAATGATATTTCCCCCCATCGTGCTCGGGTTCGGCCTCTATCAGCTCTTTCGTTCTGGCGCGCTGCCGACCATACCGCCACTTGCGATGCTCGTGCTCGCGCATACCGTCGTCGCCACTCCGTTCATGATTCGCCCGCTGCTGGTCGGACTGCAGCGGCTGGACCCGGCCATTGAGGAGGCTGCGCTCTCGCTCGGTGCTTCCCGGCTCACCGGCTTCCTGTACGTGGCGCTGCCACTACTGTTGCCCTCGCTGCTCGCCGGCATTGCACTTACGTTCGCCCGCTCGATCTCCGATTTCGAGATCACCTTCCTCCTCGCCGGAGGCGATTTCGCCACCTTGCCGGTAAAGGTCTACCACGCGTTCGAGACCGGGTCGTCGCGGCTGGGCGCAGCGGTCGCGGTGGCTGGAAACGTGTTCGCGGTCATTGTGATCGTGGCACTCGAGACGATCGTTCGCAAGGCAAAATGGTGGTAACCGGAGGCAAGACCGGCGGCGGGATCGACATCATCGGTGTCGGCAAGTCCTACGGCGAGACGCGTGTGCTGCGAAACGTCGATCTCACCGTCGGTGACGGCGAACTCGTCTGCTTTCTTGGCCCCTCCGGCTGCGGCAAGACGACGCTGCTGCGGGCGATCGCAGGATTCCATCCGGTCGATTCGGGGCGCATCCTCATCGCGGGCCGCGACGTTAGCGGCCTCCCACCGAATCGGCGCAATTGCGGCTTCGTGTTCCAGTCCTACACGCTATTCCCGCACATGAGCGTACGCGACAACGTGGCTTTCGGCCTGAAGATCCGCGGCATGGCGTCCCCGCTGATAGCCGCGCGCGTCGACGAGATGGTCCGTCTGGTGCGCTTGGAGGGCCTCCTGGATCGGCTTCCGAAGAACCTTTCGGGTGGTCAACAACAGCGGGTCGCGATCGCCCGCGCGCTCGCCATAGCGCCGGACGTGCTGCTTTTTGACGAGCCGCTGTCGAACCTCGATGCGAAGCTGCGCGAGGAGATCCGGTTCGAGCTACGCGCGTTGCAGAAGACCACGGGGATCACCGCCATCTTCGTGACCCACGATCAGGAGGAAGCGATGGCCATGGCGGACCGGATCATGGTGATGAACCAGGGGGCAGTCGAACAGGTCGGCACGCCCACCGAGATCTACCGCACGCCGCGTACCCGCTTCGTCGCAGACTTCGTGGGCCAGAACAACTTGCTGCCGGTCAGCGTGGAATCGACCGACGAACACGGCACCACATTCGTGCTGGCCGGCAGAACCGTTCACGTCGCCCAGCGTGCGCCGGGGCAAGAGGTCGTCGCCGCGGTCCGGCCGGAGCAGATCAGGCTGATGCCGACCGAGTCCGCAAATTGCTGGACGGGCACCGTGCGGTTCGCGGCGTTCCTCGGCGCCCACGCTCGTTACGAGGTCGCACTTGCCGATGGGACGGTGGTCAAGGTTGCGGCGCCGCCGGCCGTAACGCCTATCGCGGTCGGCACGGTGGTTGGTGTTGATCTCGCGACGGAACAGATTGTGCTAGTACCAGCATGATACTCAGTCCCATCGACTCGCAAGCGCGATGCGACTGAACAAGCCGACCTCGCTGAAGCGGCAATGAAGATCATGGCGGCTGAATCGACCGATGCCCATGAAGACGGACGAATCCCGTCGCCGAACCCGCGAGCCCGGCCGCGGGTGATCTGTCTGGGTTTATCGGCTTTCGACATCACATGGGTGGTCCAGCAACTACCGTCAGGCGGTGGCAAGCGGAGGGCGCTGGACTTCCGCGAGGGTGGGGGCGGCATGGCGGCCAACGCGGCGGTGACCGCCGCCCGGCTGGGTGCGGATGTGCAGTTCTGGGGCCGCGCGGGTCAGGACAGCGCGGGCCGATCGATGCGCGAGGAGATGAATGGCCTGGGAGTCGATGTCAGCCACTTCCGTCTATTCGAGCAGGCGCGGTCGTCAGTGTCCGGCATCGTGGTAAACGCGCAGGGTGAACGAATGATCGTCAATTTCCGGGGTGCCGGCCTGCCCGCCGACCCGGACTGGTTGCCGCTGACAACGGTGGCTGAATCCAACGCGGTGCTGGCCGATCCGCGCTGGCCCGAGGGTGCCCTCGCATTGCTCAAGGCGGCACGCCGGGCCCAAATCCCGACGATACTCGACGCGGACATGGCCGAGTCGGAGGTGTTCGACACCTTATTGCCCTACACGGACTACGCCGTCTTTTCCGAACCTGCGTTGGAAGAATACGCTGCCCACACCGCCGACCACCAGGAACAGCTGCTTTTTGCGCGCGAGCGCGGTTGCGTACTAGCCGCAATGACGCTGGGCGAGCGCGGCATCGCATGGGACGACGGACGGGGCATACGCCACCTGCCATCGTTTCAGGTGGACGTCGTGGATACCACCGGCGCGGGTGACGTGTTTCACGGGGCGCTGACTTTTGCGCTGGGTGCGCATATGCGAGCGCGCGATGCCTTTCGATTTTCGGCCGCGGCGGCGGCACTCAAGTGCATGCATCCGGGCGGGCGGTCCGGTACACCCGATCTCGCTGCCGTGCTGTCTTTTCTGCAGAAATTCAAGGAGTGGTGAGCATGCTGGTCAATTTGCATTTGGGTAAACTGCGCGGACTGCGCCGGATGGCGACGGCAGCTGGACATTTTACGATGGTCGCGATTGATCAGCGCCCCCCGATCTCCAGCTTGATTGCGCAAAAGCGTGGCATCGCTGTCGACGATGTCACTTTTGGCGACATGGTCGCTGTCAAACGGGTGCTGGCGGACGTGCTCGCTCAATACGCCAGTGCGATGCTGGTCGACCCCAACTTCGCCCTTCCGGCGGCGCTGGAAAAGCTGCCGGCGCGAACTGGCTTGATTGTCACGCTCGAAGACCATCGCCCCGAACACACCCTCGGTGGCCGCAAGTCGCATTCCATCCGTGACTGGAGCGTGGAGAAGATCAAGCGCGCGGGAGGTGACGCAGTCAAGGTGCTGGTCTGGTATCGGCCTGATGCCGGACCGGAGGTTGTCGCCCACCAGCAGCACTACGTCGAAGCGATTGGCGAACAATGCCGTCTGCATGACATACCGCTGGTACTGGAGTTGCTGGTGTATCCGTTCCCGAAGACCGCAAGCCAGACGGTAGACTATATCGAATCGCCCGACAAGATGCCGCCGCTGGTGCTGGAGAGCGTGCGCGAGTTTGCGAAACCGCGCTACGGGGTCGACTTGTTCAAGCTTGAAAGCCCGTTACCCGGCGCCACGCTTCCGGCGACGGATGGATCTGCGGTGCATCTGCAGGCTCAACGCTGGTTCGACAAGATAGGAAACGTCTGCCGCGACGCAGGCATCGCTTGGGTGATGCTCTCGGCCGGCGTGACGCCGCAGCAGTTCATTCGGGTCATGGAGTATGCCTACGCTGCAGGTGCCGGCGGTTTTCTGGCAGGCCGGGCTGTGTGGTGGGAGGCGTTACAGCACTTTCCGGACCTCGAGGCATTTGCCGCACAGTTGCGCGAGCAGGGCCCTGCGATCCTTAAGCAACTCGAAGAGTTGACGCTACGCGCTGGCAACCCCTGGCGCCCGGACTACAGCGCGTTCGATGGCATCAAAGCTGAAGGGGAACTATGCGCCGCCTACGCCTAGACTTGCCTGGACTTTCCCGGTGGCTGCACTTGGCGTTCCAGGACATCGCGTGAGGTTCAACCAGAACTCCTGAACATGTCATTCGCGGCGGCCACTGCATTAAGCTACGGACGAGCACGTTTGCCGCCGTTGCGGGCCCGAACGGGCGTGACCGAAGTTGAGCGAGGTCGCGGCGGTGGCCGGCCCGTGGATTCGCGGGCTACCAGCGAAACCGGCACCTCGTAATGCAGCGGAGGCGATTCACCTGCTAACCGCCGCAGCAGGAAATCACCACCGCGGATCCAGACCTCGTCGATCGGAATGTGGACGGTAGTGAGGGGAGGATGCGTGTGCCGGCTCATCGCGAGGTCACCGAAACCGATCACGGAGAGTTCGCGTGGAACCGTGATGCCGAGTCGTTCGGCCGCGAGCAGTGCTCCATACGCCAGCACATCGTTGCTGCACACCAGTGCCGTTGGACGGTTCTTAAGCCCAAGGATCGCACTGGCGGCCTGGCAGGCAGCATCGACATCGTAAGCGCTCTCCTTCACCCATGTCGCCGGCATTGGCAGTCGCGCCGAGCGCAGTGCCTTCCGAAACCCTGCCAGCCGTCCTGCCGCGCGGTCGTTGTGGCGGCAGATCGCCGCAAGCATCCCGATGTCGACGTGTCCAAGTCCTATGAGATGGCGCGTTGCCTCGAATGCGACGCGCGCGTTGTCGATGCCTACGCTCGCGTATTGCTTCTCGGGGTGATAGACGCCGACGTTTACAAACGGGATTTGCGTCTGTGCAAGCAGTCGCCGCAGGGCATCGACGTGGGCGTCGCCACGCAGCACGAGCGCCTCGGCGCCGCGGCTCACCAGGTTCCGCGCTTGGCGGTACTCGACCTCGGGGTCGTACTCGGTGATGGCAAGAAGCATCAGATAGCCCCGCTCGGCCAGATGCTTCTGAAGTGCGTGGATCCCACGCGCGAACATCGCGTTGTCAATCGTCGGGAGGATCACGCCAACGGTGCGGCTGCGCTGAGACGACAATGCGCGAGCTGCCCCGTGCGGCAGGTATCCCAAACGCTCGACCGTTGCGAGTACACGGGCACGGACATCGATCGAAACACCGTCCGGGGTGTTGAGCGTGCGAGAAACCGTCGCGGTGGACACGCCGGCCGCCCGCGCGACATCTTCGAGGCGCACGGCCGGAGAGCGTAAGCGCTTACGCGAACGGTGTCCATCCGTGGTCCCGTCACCGCCGCGCAAGGGAAGGATCCGGTTTCGCATGGGGATAGGTTGTTGCTCTAGCCACTCTAGCCAAATCGCGGCGGTCGAAAAAACACCGTGCCGTTTCGGGGCTGCCCGCTCGAGGCCGGTTCATTCGAATGGAGGTTCGCGTCTGGGTGACGTGATTTTGAGTTTTTGTTCAGATGACCATTTTCGTTCGACTAAAGATAGTCTTGAAGAGGATTGCACCTGCACCGTTTAGACGCTGCGCGGCATCATTATCGCTCATTGCGATGCCTTGTGCATATTCCGCCGAAGATGACCGCTGTTTCCGATCGAAGGTGACCTGTGTTTCCGGAGGAACGTGACCGGTCCGAATGCCGGGTCAGCGCTGTTTGTGGGTTTTACACGGATAGGTCACGTTCAGTCAACTTTCTTCGTTTTGGTCGCGGGTTTTTATTCGGTTGCACCTGTGCACGGCGATTTCCCACTCAGGCAGCGATAGGTGTCCGGAAAGGGCCCCGGCAATGCTGCTGCTATTGATTAAGCATGGCACAGTCAGAACGGGACTTGCCAGAGTGCTCCTCCGGGTGCTCCCGCCGAGCGACTGATGAAACCGTTGCGATAGATGTCGCCGCCGTCAGTTCCTCGACGCACCTGCCGGGATCCCTTCCACCACCCCGCCACCAACCCTCGCAGGACACATGCAGGACGGATTGCTGCGACTTGAGATACGAACCGATCAGCAGTCAGCTGCATCCCTTGGCCGATGGCTGCGGGCCGTATTTGCGGGCGTGATCGTGGTGGCCTGAGAACTATCCCTCCGGGTCCGGTGCCGGGGTCAGTTTGCCGGCGACGCTGCTCGGGCTCAAGCACCGTGGCGTTCCGCATGCGTTGCATGTTCGAACGCAACGGCGACACGCTCCAAGGTGCGCTGGCGAACAGAGCATCAGGCTGGACTAGAGGATCATTGATAAGTGAGGCATACCCTGTTGCCTCGTACGCGATTTGAAACCCATGACGCGAAGGAAATGCTCGTGAACCGCATCGTCTATATTGTTGGCGCCATTGTCATCATCGTCGCTCTCCTGTCGTTCCTCGGATTCCGATAAGTGACGAATAACCCCGACGGATTGCGCATCCGCATAGAGTAAGTTGCATTTGAGGGGCGGATTGCCGAGGCTTGAGATACGAACCCAACGGCAGTTGGTTGCGGGCCGTATTTGCGGGCAGGATTGTGGCGCCCTGAGACGTATCCCTCCAGCTGCGGTGCCGGGGTTTGGAGGACGTCGGTGAAAACGCTTTGAAGCGAAATCATGCTGACTGCGACCCGATAGTTGCAGGCCGTATTTGCGGGCAGGATTGCGATGGTCTGAGGAGTGTCAGTTCCGGGGGCGATGTCGGGGTGAGTTTCGACACGACGCCAGCCCCCTTTTCATGCCCGTCATTTTCCTATATTTGACGGACCTGCGAACTTCACGCCGGTATGCTTGGAGGGGTGCAGGTCACCAGCCCGACTGCAGGCGTTGAAGAGCCTATCGGAGCTTGGTGCGGCCCAGGCGCTTCGCATTTGCTACCGCCTTCCGGTGTACTGGGGACAGCCCCTTGCCCAGAACATCAAGTGCGACGCCCTGCAGCCTTGTAGTCACTGCACCTGCAGATGGTATGCCCCTCAGCGACGGCGACCAGAACGAACGAAAGATAGAAGCCGCCAAGGCTTGATTCGCACGAAAGGCTTGCATTGTCATCGCATTCCATGACTCACTGAATGCTTCCGTCTTCTCTGCACTCATGCGTTTGAATTCCTTCCGGTCACGCTGCGAGAGGGTGGGACCAGCGACGGCCATGCGGGCCACTCGATGCGCTACGACTTGTGGCACAGCGAAGGCAAGTTCCGCTACCTTGACGACGAGGGATGTGGTCATGCGTTTACGGCGAAAAGGCATGAAAGTGTTCCTTAGAGGTGCGGCCGAGATTTGCGATTGTAGTGCCAAACAGCGCCGGTACCGACGATTACTTGCCCCACCTGCCGGGATTTCGTTGATCCACCCCGCTCCGATAGTTGCCGGGGTCAAGGGAACATGGGTGCTAGCGCTCCAGAGCGAAATATTGCCGACTGCGACCCGATAGTTGCGAGCCGTTTTTGCGGGCGTCATTGCGATGCCCTGAGAAGGTTCCTTCCAGGGTGCGGTGCCGGGGTCGGTTGCCGGTGCCATCAACCCATTCAGGCTATTCAATCATCCGACTTGGTAAAATAGCAGGCCTACATCGAACATAGGAAGTACATGCCGAACATTGGAATCGTAGTAAGGGAAGAAATTGTCAGACTTTCCCGCAAGGAATGTCGTCAGCAAGTCGAACCAATCAAGAAGACCACGACACAGGTGCGTCACGAAGTTGCCGCCCTAAAACGCCAGGTGGCTCAGCTGGAACGTCAGGTCGCAGTGCTGTCACGCAAGGTGCCCGGGACGGCGTCGGTGAAGGTTGACTCGAAAACGAAGCCCTCGCGCTTTTCAGCGAACGGACTCCAGGCGCAGCGCTCTCGGCTTGATCTGTCAGCTGCCGACTTTGGGAAGCTCCTCGGTGTCAGCGCCAAATCGATCTACAACTGGGAGTCCGAGAAGGCACGTCCGCGGGTTGAGCAGATTGCCAAGTTGGCTGCATTGCGGGGGCTCGGGAAGAGGGAAGTTGCGGGGAGGTTGGGACGGCTGAACGAAGCGAAGGAATAAGTTATGGCAGACGACAGCAGAACGAAGCCGGTCCCTGCAGATTCCGGTCGTATCAACATGAGTGACGACCGAGAGAACTATCAACGGTAGCACGGCGCAATTTCCTCTCAATCATGAGTTCTTCATGAACTGTGGATAGGTAGACGACGATGACAGCAGAGAAGAGCGAGCAAGAAGGCGCTGAACCGATGGAACGCTTCGCCGTGGATGAGAGCGGCTATACCGGCTTCGACCTCATGAACGCAGAGCAGCGCTTCCAAGGGGCTACAGCGATCGACCTAAGTGACGAGGAGGCATCTGATCTAATCGATAGGCATTTCCCCAATCTCGTCGCGGCAGAACTTAAGTACAGCTCGCTGGCGCGACGCGCGAACAATCACGAACGTCTCCTTAATTTGCAGAGAGACGTTCTGCACAACCACAAATGCGTGACATGCGTTTGCGATAAGCGATTTCTCTTGACCTTAATATTCTTAGACTACGCTGCGGAGCCGTTCTATCACGAGCAGGGGTTTGATTTCTATGAGGACGGTCAGAACTATGCACTCGCGTCACTGCTTTACCGCACCGGACCGACCTTCTTTGGTGAGCAAGCTTTCCATGCTCTCCTTGCCGCATTTCAAACTGCGGTACGAGAGAAAACAACTCAATCGCTCGATACCCTCGTTGCAGCCGCTCGCGCTTGCAAGTGGGAAAAGATGGGCGAAGCTATTGGGCCCATTGCGATGGGTTCAACGGCGTGTCTACGGGCAATCGCGACGCCCGGAGTATCGACCGATGCTGCATTTCCTGTATTGCAGGCGTTGATAACTCGAATGGAGGTCATGGCAAAAGGTCCGTATCGAGTCGAACACGACAGGTCAAAGAACCTTCTTCAGTACAACGAACTGCTCCAGCGACTCATCGCGCACGATGCCGACGTTGAGTTTAAGGAAACTGCAATCACTACCCTAAAATTTCCGCTCAAACTGAGAGAAGTGACTCAGGTTGACTCCCAAGACAGTCCGTCCATACAAGTCGCGGACGTATTGATTGGCGCAGCAATTGAGGCAGGAAATTCGCTTGCTGGATTGCGTGAAAACAGATTCGACGCCGAAGCACTTCTGGCGTTGTACGCCCCCGATCAATTCATACACATCATTCCGTCGCTTGATTTTGCCGAGCAGAAGGAATTTCGGAAGGGTACACAGGCATCGAAAGTTATTGACTATTTCGCGGAGCACTTTTACAAACGGAAGTAGCTATTTCGGGTCCGCGATTTTGAATAGTCGGCGAGCCTCAAAGTGCTCGACAAAATCCGCAAGCATTGCGTCGTATAGCTCGCTTGAGCCCGTTGCTTTGTGGATGTCTAGGCTGATCTTCTCGTAGATCTGTCGGAGAGAGGGAAATCTCGCCTTGAAGTCGTCGGGCAGCGTGGTCATATATGCCTCAAGCGCCCTGTCCGCGTAATCAGGTGCAGGCGCAAACTTCCTTGCCCATTGCTCGATTGCCGTTCGAAGCAGAAAAAGACCAGCAAGTATCTGCCCGGACCGTTGGGCGATCACCGACTGGCTGTAGTAGGTACGGATGCTCTTCGGGATGTCAGTCGATACAGGTACGTGCTCCATGGGTGAGCGACCGCATAGGGTCAGCTTGCCACCAACCCGCTGGACCAGCAATGTCTCAGGGAATCCTTTGCAGGATTGGCACTGGTAGGCCAGCGCATAGACTTGTTCCAACCTTCCTACGCCGTCCAAACCACGTCCTTCAACAGAAGATCGTGTACGCACAGGATTGAAGGCTTCCAGACGATCGCACGTTTTGCAGAACAGCTTCGCATGAGTAGCCTTGAAAAAAATGGGAATTATATCTTTAACTCCCTTTAGGGTATTATGGCCCTCCGGCGACTCGGAGGGGATGGGGTGGAACTGGGAAACAAGCAGACCGCAGCGATTGGCATCTTTGCTGGCGTCGGGGTCGGCGGTATGAGTTGGGCCGCACCTTTATTGTTTCCGTCAGTTCCTATCGAATCGGTATGGTGTTTATTCATCGTAAGCATCGTATTTGTGATAGCGTCAATCGCTTCGCTCATAAAACCAGCGCTGTTTCAAAAAGCGCACAAAATTGAATTTGTAAGTCTGCAAGCGGTTGTTTTGTCGATTGCCGAACGCTTGAAATTACCGCCGCATTTAGCGGATCAAGCAACGATGCCGGGAAAGCCACAAGAGATATTAGACGCCTATTGGCAAGTTGCCAGCAAAGCGACGGCGCATGAATTCGATCAACTTACCGTCAACCAGAGAATCGAACATGCTAGGCGATTCTCATTTGCTGCGAATCTGTTGAATAAAGCATTGCATGATTCGACTGCTTATCAAGTGCAATGGATGGAAACGGATACTGCAAAAGGCTTTGCTGTACGCAGTTCATCCGTCGAACAAGAGGCGCGAGAATTACTAACGCAAGCGAAAACGTGGGGACCGCGCAGACAGGAAAACTACTGCACCTACATCCGCAACGCATTAGAGCGTGGCTCTGCGACAAGATTTGCGCTAGCTGGTGGCGCATCGCCAGATAATATCGCGCGCGAGATAGCGATAGCCGCCATGAATAACAGCAACGATAAATCAGGATGGACAGAAAAACAGACTCATCGCTGGCAACAAATAGGTTTCGATAAAGCTAGCATTGGTGTGTTATTAGCCGCCAGCGAAATCGCTCACGATCTAACGGCGGCATGAATGCTCTATTGCGCTCGATTGGTCAATGTACGAGAATTCCACCAGAAAAAGCAAATGGCTAAAATGTCAAGACAAAAATCTTTGTTAGCGGGATTGTGCTTCGCGCTATTAGCCGCTCCACTTAGCGGGATAGCGTGTAACAACACGGATATTGCCGTAGATAAACTACGAAGTTGGGTTGACGGTGGCGTGCTTCATATCGTTGGCCGTCTAATCAACAATTGCGCGCAAGCAACGGGAGTAAAGGCAAAGATTATTCTTTATAACAGCGCTGGTGACATTTTAAAAGTGAGTGATCCTTGGCTTACTGGTATTGATAACATTCCTGCCCACTCTGATTTCCCGTTCGAAGCAACGTATCAACGCCAGTCAGATTTCAGTAAGTTTGAATTGCGCATTATTTCCACTATGACGTGGACTAACTAGTAGAAAAGCCGAACAAAATGCAAAAGAACTTCCCCCAGGAAAAGGAAATTGCAACAGCTAAGAGCGCCAATTATTGGGCGAAGAAGATATTCGCATAGGCGTAATATGAACGCACCGCTACCGTTGGCTTATTGGGAGGGGATACGGCGAATCGCCGATCCATTCGAGCTAATGAAATTTACTTTAATCTATGACGGACATCTTCCGTCTGCCGGAAATAAAGTCAAATCATATCCGGCCAGCGAGATTAGAAATGTATTCCACGACCAACTAGCTGATTTATGGGACGGTCATGCTGTCATGCGCGGACTGGCAAGAACAGCAAGAGTCCACAGTGAAGGATTGCGTGATTTAGCTTTGACAAAAGGTGTACCAATACAGCCAGAATACAAAGAGCCAATTCCGCCCGTGCCTCATGGGTATGTTGATTTATGTGCCTCAATCCTGGTTCCAAATGTTGGCGGATTTATACCGCTAATTCGCCACTCACTGAATCTGTCTTGCGCGATTGATATACTTTTCTTGCGTCATGAAGAGCCATTTTCTTTAATGAAGCAAGGTGGAGACTTAGACGGTAGGCTCAAAACATTGTTTGACGGATTGCGAATGCCCGATCCGAATAACATTTATATCGGCGCCGATCCGATAGATGACCCGTTATATGTGGTGCTTGAGGACGATGCGCTAATCTCTGATTTTTCAGTGCGGAGTGGAAAGTTACTTGGCCGCGATGCCAAATATAAACATGCCGTTCGACTTCAGGTTGATGTGACAATAAAAGTCATGCGCGTCACTGAAGAAAATCAGTGCTTAATCGGCGGTTAGATCTTTGAACGCGCCAATTTCTTTTTCTGTTTTGCCCGCTTTTTTGCTGGCTCGCTTTTCGGCTTGGGCCGGTAAGCAAGCACTGTATCCACAAGCCGCTCAAACGCTGCTAGAGCGGCCTTCATGCGATCAACGCCGTGTAGGTAATACGACAGCCGCGCGTAGCCGTGATGAGGCTGTTAAGCCTGTTAATCGTGTGCGTTTTGACGTTGCCGTCATTCAACCGGAACGAGAACTCATTAACATAGCGCCCAAGATGTTTCTTGGTAACGTGATGATAAATACCATAGACGCCGCGCTTGAAAACCGCCCATACGCTTTCAATGCCATTGGTAGTAACGCCACCACGCACAAATTCCTTTTTGCTATGGTTGACTGTGGCGTGGACATAGCGCACTTCAAGTCCCTGATAGCCGCCGTGCTCATCCGTATGAATGGTCGATCCGGCTTGTACGTTTTCACAAATGACTCTTTGCAGAGTTTGCGTATCGGTAGCTTGAATCGGCATAGCAATCGTACGGCCACCACGCTCACGCATACCGANNGCTTGTTCTTTTCCTTGCCGCCAATGTATGTCTCGTCTATTTCAACAATACCATGCAGTATCGTAGGATCATTGCCGCACGCCTCACGTATGCGCTGCAAAAGGAACCATGCCGATTTTTGCGTGATGCCAATCTCTTTGGAAAGCTGCATGGACGAAATGCCCTTGCGCGAAGTGACCAGCAGATACATCGCATACAGCCATTTGTGCAGCGGAACATGCGAGCGCTCGAATATCGTACCAGTGCGAACGGTGAAATCCTCCTTGCACTGATTGCAGCGATAATAGCCGCCTTTGCGCGTCGTGATGCGGTCTGTCAGGCCACAAACTGGGCAGCGCGCACCGTTGGGCCAGAGCCGCGATTCCAAATAGGTCCGCGCGCTTTCCTGATTCGGAAACATCTGGAAAAGCTGGAAAGTGCTGATAGTCAACTTGTCGTTCATGGCTTGCTCCTCGTCTATGGTTTAACTGTACGCCATAAAAGCGAGGGAGTCAAGTATATAATTCCCAAAAAAATGGGGTGACCCGCAACGGTTACCGAAACGTCATCGCCCGTCATAATCCACCCGCTGTCTGATGCGCCGTGACTCAAATCTCCCGTTTTCGCGAGATGGCTTTGCATGCCGGTCTCGACGCGAGCAAGGAATGCTTTGCGTACGGCGTCGTCATCAATCGTGACCGATTGATAGAGGTGCTTCTCTTCAAGCAGCGCCCGAATTGCAGTTGCGATCGCCGCTCCGAGCGCTTGGTTGTAAGCCTCTAAAGCTCCAGATGCCGTGTTGTGCAACATCATCCCCCCCCACGCGCGAGTCGGTTTCTAGTGAAGCTCGCAATGATCGCGCAACTTCTCTGTAGACACAACTGCGATGTCGGTCGAAGACCGATCCTTGGCACCGTTCACACGAAAGGACGGAACATTCGCACTGGTTACCGGATCTCTTGCGGATGGTACGTTTATCGAGCGCGTCAAAGGCCCCACTGTTGTAATTGAGGGACCTGTCAGAGAGGACCTTCGAAGATATGTTCAGTACAAAGTTGCCGTTGGATTGGCATTTCGAAGAGCGATTGATTCCTATTGGCCGCTGGCGGAGCGTGCGCAAATAAAGTAGTAGCTAGTTCGTTGCCAAGCGTACGAGCGGGGCCTTTTGCTTGCGTTGGTTCGCGCAAGCAGTTACTTCAGCGCACAGGATCGCAAAGAGTCGCAGCAAATAGTTTTCATTCGAGGGGCAACTTGCGTCGAAACAGTCATCGCGATGACCATCTTGTCGCGCACTTCGCTGGAAATCTCACCCAGGTATCGCCACGACTCAAGGAAGAGCTGTTCGCCGACCCGCTCTCTGTCCAACCGGATAATCTTGCTGCAGTCGATGAACGAATCATGACGCATGAATCTGTGATCGGCTGCCTCGATAATCACTTGGCTTCGCATCGTCGATGGGTTGCGCGCAATGATCGGCGCCGGTTCGGTATTGATGATGCAAGTAATTACAGTTTCCTCCACATGAACGACGACATAGCGCTTATCCCGAACGGTCCCGTCGTCGGTGCGCGCGCGTACCGCAATGACATCGCCAGGGCCTAGTTGCCGTCGTGGAGGCACAGCTTAGCGATTGGCGTCGTAAAGCTGTGGCACATCAGGCGTGCAAATATTCCAATACTTCGGGGGCGTTGCTCAGGAATGTTGCTATGTCGACGAGCGACATTTCCGCCCGGTCGGCGTCTGGCGGCCGCGCGTTCCAAACCTTTGACCAAGCCTGATCGTGACTGAGGGCGGTACGGTCGCCAAAGTCCAGGTCGCCGTATTCGCGAATTGCCCAATCAAATGCATCCCGCGCAGATTGACTCAGGTAATCCAACTGTGGTCCACGCTTAATGACCACGTTTATCTTTTTCTTCACGTCGAACGCGTCGGCAACGAGGGGTAGATAGGACGCCTTTACCCATGAATCTTCATCACCCCTGCCCGCCTTCAGAAGGTTGTAGATTTCTGAGGCAACAGGGCCCCAATACATCGCAAAGTAGTTGTCGCCAGTAGCAGTTGCGCCATGTTGGGACAAGTGCGCGCCGTCAGCGAAGTAGCAGATCTTTAGGATTTCATGCAACGTCGGGCGGTTTAGCCTCTCAGCGATGTAGAGGATCGCCTCGACCGCTTCGGTCGGATCAAAGGTCGACGGCTTAACAGGTGTTACCGCGGGCGTCGATTGGGACTTTTGGGGTGCGATACTGAACGAAGTTGCCCAGCCGACGGTGTACCGGTCACGAACCATCGCGTCTCCCGAACGCTGCGTCACTACGAATCATCGTTGTGCACCCACCGAATGTCAATCTTCCGTTGCAATTCTCAACCGCGCGGAGACGGCCTGATGCCGTCCTACAACGCGCCCTTTCGTAGGCGACATCTGATGAACGGCCGCCGGCCGGACAAAGTTGACCTCGAAGGCCACCGAGGGGATTGTCATATCCCGCAGTTCGCAGCGCAAAACGGAACTAAACCCAAATAATGGGGCAGCCACGTGCAGAATCCAACCCAATTCCCCACCCAACCGTGGAATACGCTGATCTACCAAAACGGAAAGTCGCGGTGAAGTCGGCTACTGGCGTGGCTTTCTGAGCAAGCTAACATTATAAGCGGATTTCATCAGCCAAGATAGTTGATGCTGCTGGTGGCGAGCGGCACTGGCGCCAATTGACGGACGTTGCGCCCAATCGAACTGTACAATTCCCAATGGTATTCTCCGCGGCGCCGGGTGAACGATAACACCGTGCGCCTGATTTCGTTTTCGACAAGATGACAGAAATACCAGACCGGGTATGAAACCGGGTATGAAATGAAAGTCGGAATCAATATGCCTAGCAATGACGAGGGTTTCCAGCCACAATTGCGGTTCAACGTCTAGGCCGTCGAAAAGCCACTGCGGTGGCCATCTGCGGCCGCTGTTGCCAAATGAGACGGCGCTCGAAATCCTCACGTGAGACAAAGTGAGCTCCGGTTTCTGTGCGCCTCATTTGTCAAATGAGGCCTTACAGCTGGCCATCCTCGCTACGCTTTTCAACAGCCTGCTAAACTGTCAGCATGCGTTTTTTTCGCTACCATGCGATCGGCAACGACTACATCGTCATTCCGGAATCGGAACTGCCGGGCCCGCTTGCGCCGGCGCAGGCGCGGCGCATCTGTCATCGCAACTACGGCGTGGGGTCGGATGGCATTCTGCTGCATCTGAACGACACGAGCGGCGATCGCTTCAAGCTGCGGATCTTCAACCCAGACGGCTCGGAGGCGGAGAAGAGCGGCAACGGGTTGCGTATTTTTGCGCGTTATCTGTGGGACCGGAAGCGCGTGGGCGGCGACGTCTTCGAAGTTGCAACACCCGGCGGCACGGTGTCGTGCAGGGTCAAGGATAACGGCCGCCTGGTCACCGTCGACATGGGGGGGCTCACCTTCGACAGTGCGCGCATTCCTGTTGCGGGACCGGTGCGCGAAGTGTTGCGCGAGCGCTTCAGCATCGCCGGGGTCGAGCTGGAATACTCGTGCGCATCGATCGGCAACCCGCATTGCGTGATCCTGCGTGAAACGCTTTCCGAGAGCGAAACCCGCGCGCTGGGGCCGCTGGTCGAGGTCGAGCCGCGCTTTCCGAACCGCACGAATGTGCAGTTCATGAAAGTGCTCGATCGCGGAAATATCAGCATCCAGATCTGGGAGCGGGGCGCCGGTTTTACTTTGGCGTCCGGTTCGTCGTCGAGCGCGGCCGCCGGCGTTGCACACAAGCTGGGGTTGTGCGACAGGGATATCACGGTGCACATGCCGGGCGGCGCGATCCGGATCGAGATTGACCCGCGCTTTAATGTGCGGATGACGGGGCCGGTCACCCATATCGCCGACGGTGAGATCGACCCCGAGTGCCTGGAAGGCGCCGCGTAGGCGTGGCACTGGATGGCGGCGGCCACTGCTCCGATGCGGCGATCAAATCGATCCATCGCGGATGAGTGGCCGATGCATTGCCGCAAGGTCGGGTGTAGAATTCGCGCACAACTAGACCGGACAAGCAACATGAGCATCGACTCTCAAGCCGTCGCCGAATATCTGAGGGAACACCCCGAATTTTTCGAAGAGCATGCCGAATGGCTGGCGGACGTGAAAATTGCGCATCCCCATGAGGGGCATGCGATTCCGCTCGCCGAACGGCAGCTGGTCTCGCTGCGGGCAAAGAACCGCCAGCTCGAAACCAAGTTTGCCGAATTGCTGCGGTACGGCGGCGCCAACGACCTGATCGGCGACAAGCTGCACCGGGTTACGCTCGCGCTGTTTGCAGCGCCCGAGATCGACACGTCGCTCGAAGTCATCTATCACAGCATGCACAGCGACTTCGATGTGGACCGCGCGGCGATACGGCTGTGGGGCGCGGTTCCGGACGGCGCCTATCAGGCCGAATTCACACCGGTGAGTCCGGAAATGCGGGAATACGCGGCGAGTCTCGCCGAACCCTATTGCGGGCCGCTTGCCGTGCTCGAGTCGCAGAGCTGGCTGGAGGAAGAGGGCGAGGTTCTCAACTCGTTTGCCTATCTGCCGCTGCGCACGCCGGAGCGCACGGTCGGAGTCATAGCGCTTGGCAGTCCAGACTCCGCACGATTCGCAGCGGACATGGGCACGCACTTCCTGATGCGGCTTGCGGAGGTTGCAAGCATGGCCGTTGCGCGATACTTGCCGGTCGAGTGATGCGCCTGCTGCAATGAACAGAGCTGTCTGAGGAACGTTCTACGTCCCGCGCTTCTTCGAAGATACGGCCAACCGGCTCCGACCGGCCCGGAGACGCGCCACCGCCGCATCCTGTGACGCAGCAACCCCTCGTCGCCGCTTTTGCCGCGCATCTTGCTACGCGTGCGTCGTCACACACCCGTAACGCCTATGTGCGCGATACGGAACAACTGGCGGCGCTGGCCGCAGCGTCAGCTCCGCCGGTGGCGCTCGAGCGCATCACCGGCGCACATTTGCGGCGCTTCTTGTCAGCGCTGCACGGGCGCGGGCTTTCGGGCCGGACGCTGGCGCGGATGCTGTCATCGTGGCGCGGCTTCTTTCGGTATCTGGCCGAGGAGGGGCTGGTTCAGTCAGACCCCTGCGCCGGCCTGCGTCCGCCCAAGTCACCGAAAAAACTGCCGGACGCGCTGTCACCCGACGAGGCAACACGGCTGGTCGGCATCGAAGGCGACACGCCCCTGGCGATCCGGGACCGCGCGATGCTCGAGCTGTTCTATTCGTCGGGACTGCGCTTGTCCGAACTGGCGGGCCTCACCACCGAGCGGGTCGATTGGAAAACGGGCGAGGTACGGGTCTGGGGAAAGGGCGCAAAGGAGCGCATCGTTCCGGTCGGCGAACCGGCAATGCGCGCATTGACAAAGTGGTGCGAGGTGCGCACAGGCATGGCGGCACCCGGGAGCAGGGCGCTTTTTGTCTCGCAGCACGGCACGCCGATTTCGGTGCGGTCTATCCAGGCGCGGATGAAGGGCTGGGCAATCAAGCAGGGACTTGCCCGCCATGTGCATCCACACATGCTGCGCCATTCGTTTGCTTCGCATCTATTGCAGTCATCGGGAGATCTGCGTGCGGTGCAGGAAATGCTCGGTCACGCCAGCATTGCATCGACCCAGATTTATACGCATCTCGACTTTCAGTACCTGAGCAAGGTCTACGACGCGGCGCATCCGCGAGCAAAGAAAAAAGTCTAGAAAAAAAGCGGGTCGATGCCCGTTTTTTTCGTACGCTGGTCATGAGTAGTAGTGCGCGCGAAGACGCTCTCATCCTCCGCTCGGGGCCGCAGCTGGCGGCTCCGAGTGGTCCGCGGCGACCGGACCTCCAGTTTTTGCGCGCGCGATCGCGGCTCGAATCGAGGGTAGCATGGCCCGTGTCGCCGCTTCCGCGATGGCAATCGAGCGCACGCGGTAGTCATAGCGCACGCCGGTGAAGTATCCGGTATTCGGATGAATGATGACGTCCGCCAGCGGCGCTTCGCCTTCGACCGCGCGGGCACGGCGCCACCCTTTGGTGACCCATTCCTGCGGTACGCCCGCAGGCGTGTCCTCCATGTATTCGGACACGTTCACCGCGATGACCACTTGTGCCCCGAGCTCGCGCGCGACCCGGATGGGCAGCGGCGTATGCTCGTCGCCGTCGATGTAATCAACGCCCAGGATGCGCACCGGATCGAATCTCCCCGGGATCGCGCTCGACGCGCGCACCGCGATGCCGGCGTTGCCATGGTTGAACACGGCGAGCGACCCGTTTTCCGCGCGCACGGCGACCGCCGCAAATCCGATCGGAAACTGTTCGATAGGCCGTTCGTCGACATGATCGTTGACGAACCGCGCGAGGCTTGCGCCGCCGATCTTGCGGCCGCCGAGCAATGCGGACAAATCGATCAGGGACAGGATGTTCAGATTGAGCGCGATCTGCTCGATGTCGCCGGCGCTGTGACCCGATGCGTACAAGGCGCCGACCACAGCGCCCACGCTGGCGCCGATGATCAGGTCCGGCTTGATCCCTTCCGCTTCAAGCACCTTGAGCGCGCCGATGTGCGCAAATCCTCGCGGGCCGCCGCTGCCGAGCACCAGTGCGACGCGCGGTTTCGCCCTATCGGGTGAGGGGGCTGCAAAGCGGGGCGCATCGGCTTCGCGGTAGTCCCCGCTGTCGCCGCATCCGGCGATCGCCAGAATCGCCAGCACGGTCCCGATCGTGCGGGAGCAAAACCAGGACATGGGTGGAGTCAGCCGGTTCGCTCTGCGCCTGCGGGCACTTCGCGCACTCTTGCAAACGCTTCCGACTTGAATATCGGCGCGCCTTGCAAATAGTCGAGCGCCATATCGGTTGCGTCGAACCCCCAGAACAGCCGGTCGTCGATGACGAGAGTCGGCACGCCGAATACACCGCGGGCGATCGCATCGTCGGTAGTCGCCCGCAAATCGTCCTTCACCCGCGAGGCCGAGATGTGCGCATCGGCATTGGGCAGCCCCAGCACGGATGTGAGCTCGAACCACTCGAGCGGCGTGTCGGGCAGCCGCCCGTCCTGCCAGACAAAACGAAAAATGGCGTGGACGATTTCAGGCCGGCTGTCGGCCGCAGTCGCCAGGCGCAGCAGCGCCAGCGGATTGAACGGATGCATAGGCGGCATCTTGAACGGAATGCCCAGGCGCGCGGCCTGCCAGATCGCAAATTCGAAACTGAATTGACGCTTGGGGACAATCTCGGCTGGTCCCTTCTGGCCCCAATGCTTGAGCAGTCCGGCGAACAGCACGGGCCGATAGCGCAACTGCACAAACGGAGCGAGCTTTTGCAACTGCTCGCTTTGCAGATACGCAAAAGGCGAAATGAAGTCGAAGTACCAGTCACCGGTGCGCATCGTCGGCCTTTCTGCGCGCGGCGATCGCATCCCATACGGCCAGGCGCTCCGCGGAATCGAAATTGATCCATGCGGCGATTTCGTCGAGCGTTCGGTAACACCCGAGACAATAGCCACCCGCCGGATCAACGGCGCACACGCTCACGCACGGGCTGGGGACTGCATCGGCGGGATTGGAACGAACGGGGCGGGCATTCATCGACGAGTCTGATCACGGAGGCGGCAACCGGCAAGCCGCCATTCTAAGCCATTGCGCCATGCGAGACGACCTGCGCCGGCACCCTGCACGGCGCCAATGCCGGGAACGCAGAAACTCAGGAACTGGCGGAGTCCTCCGGCTTCACCAGCGACACCAGCTCGGCGCCCTCTTTCACCTGATCGCCCGCACGAAAGAACACCTGCTCGACCACGCCATCGCCGGGCGCGCTGATCGCGTGTTCCATTTTCATCGCCTCGAGAATCAGGAGCGCGGCGCCCTTGGCGACACGATCGCCGGCCTTGACGTTGACGGCAATGATGGTGCCCGACATGGGCGCCACCAGATGCCCGACGCCTGCGTCATCGGAGACGGGCGGCCGCCAGGGATCGACCAGGGTCAGGCGTGTCGCGGCGCCGTCGCAAAAGACGACACGCTGATCGCCATCGCTGATGACGCCTGCGCGCGTGCGGCGGCCGTCGAGCGACACAAGCAGATCCAGGTCTTTCTCCTCCACCCGCGCCGCGATGCGGCGCTTGCCCACGGTGACCTCGTATCCGGCATCGATCGCGACCATGCGGACGGCGTGCTGCACGCCGTCGTGCTGATACGCGAAAGTCATCGGATTGGTCTGGTTCAGCCACCAGTTGCCAATGCGATTCCACGGAGAGTATGGATCGTCCGACGCGCGCGCGCGTTCCTGCGCGCCGGCCTCGATGCCCTTGACTTCGGCGAGGGCGGCGATCGCGAGCGTGTCGTCGCTGACCGCGTTCGCCGGCAGCAAAGCATCCTGGTTGCGGGCGATGAGCCCGGTGTCGAGGTCGGCGCTCGCAAACGCGCGATGTCCGATCAGTCTGTGCAGGAATTCTATGTTGGTCGCCACGCCGGCGACCCGGAATTCGGCCAGCGCGGCGCGCATGCGCCGCAGCGCGGCAGGCCGGTCCTCGCCCCAGACAATCAGCTTGGCGATCATTGGGTCGTAATACTGGCTGATGGCATCGCCCTGCCGGACGCCGGAGTCGATGCGAACCGAAGCCGGAGCGCTTGCATGCTCGACCTTCGCATTGAACGCGAAGCCGATCGCGGGTGGAGTCGACAGATGAACGATATCTCCCACCGAAGGCAGAAAATTCTTCACCGGATCTTCGGCATAGATACGGGCCTCGATCGCGTGACCCTTGATATCGAGCTGCTCCTGCATCCTGGGCAGCGGTTCCCCGGAGGCAACCCGCAACTGCCACTCGACCAGATCGAGGCGCGTGATCATCTCAGTCACCGGATGCTCCACCTGCA
>PLYG01000195.1 GCA_003153335.1 Betaproteobacteria bacterium
GAATCCACCGAAGGCCTGTTTGCCTCGCGCGGCAAGGGCACGATCGACAACGACGAGGAGGCGCGCGACACGATGGTGATCACGCGCCGGGGATCAGAGAGGGTGCACGATTTTTCGTTTCGCCTCGCACAACGGCGGAAACTCCGCGGGCGTCCGGGCCGGGTTACCTGCGTCGACAAGGCCAACGTATTCCGGTCGATGGCGTTCTTTCGCAAGATCTTCGACGAGCGGGCGCTGCTGTTTCCGGACATTGAGGCACGGCACAACTACATCGACGCCACCGCGCTCGACCTGATCCGGAAGCCCTGGGAGTTCGATGTGCTGGTGACGGAGAACATGTTCGGCGATATCATTTCCGACCAGACCGCGGCGCTGATCGGGGGCATGGGAATGGCGCCATCGGCCGACATCGGCGACAAGCATGCGCTCTTCCAGCCCTGCCACGGCTCCGCGCCGGACATCGCAGGACAGGGCAAGGCCAATCCGACCGCGACGATTCTGTCCGCGGCGCTGATGCTCGACTGGCTGGCGGAAAGGAGCGGCATTGCCGAACTGGCGCAAGCGGCGCAGCGATTGGAACAAGCGGTCGATGCCGTGTTCGCGCAGGGCAGAGTCCTGCCCTTCGAATTCGGCGGCCGCGATGGCACACACGCCATTGCCGACGCGGTGGCGTCGAATCTCTGATGGCTCGCTTGCGCATCGCGGGCATTGGCGCCGGCTATTTCAGCCGATTCCACCTCGAGGGCTGGCGCGACACGGCCGGTGCCGAGGTCGTCGCGTGGTGCGATGCGATCGAAGACAAGGCGCGGGCGATGGCCGGCGAGTTCGGCGTGCCGCGCACGTTTGCCGACGCCGCGGCGATGCTCGACGAATGCCAGCCGGACCTGGTCGACATCGTGACGCCGCCGCCGTCGCACGCCGCGCTCGTGGCGCTGGCGCATGCGCGGGGCATCGCGGTGATCTGCCAGAAACCGATGACGCCGTCGTGGTCGGAATCGGTGGCGATGGCCGGTGCTGCGGCGAAGTCCGGGATCCTGTGCGTCATCCACGAGAACTTTCGCTTTCAGCCCTGGTACCGCGAAGCCAAACGGCTGCTCACCACCGGCGCCCTTGGCGTGCCGCACGGCGTGGCCTTTCGCTTGCGTCCCGGTGACGGCCAGGGTCCGCGCGCGTATCTGGACCGCCAGCCCTACTTCCAGCAAATGTCGCGCCTGCTGATTGTCGAGACGGCGATTCACTGGATCGATACGTTCCGCTTTTTGCTGGGCGAGGTCGAGGCGATCACTGCGCGGCTGCGCCGGATGAATTCCGTCATTGCCGGTGAAGACGCCGGCATTCTGATCTTTGAATTCGCCGGCGGCGAGACCGGACTCTTCGACGGCAACCGCCTGAACGATCACGTCGCGGCGAATCCACGCCGGACGATGGGCGAGATGTGGCTCGAGGGTGCGGCCGGCGTCTTGCGGCTCGACGGCGACTCGCGGCTATGGTGGAAGCCGCACCAGGGCGAGGAGCGCGAACATGCGTATGACCGCGGCCCGGAGACCTTTGGCGGCGGCTGTTGCGGCGCGCTGCAGCGGCATGTGGTCGCGCATCTGACCACCGGGTCGGCGATCGAGAACACCGCGCGCGAGTATCTTGCAAATCTGCGCTTGCAGGAAGCCGCATACGAATCCCACGCCACGGGGCGCCGCGTTGCGCTCCGCGGTTATCAACCGCCGGCGACGGCGAGACCATTTGTTCTGTGAAAACTGTGTCGGATAGCACCGCACTCAACCGTAACAAGGAGGCAACATGAAGCGTCGTACGATTCTGCAACAAGCCGCGATCGCGCTGGCTGTCGCAACGCTATGGGCAGGCAGCGCCACCGCGCAGACCATACTCAAGTTCAGCCATACCGACCAGCCGGGTGGCGCGCGGCAGAAGGCCGCCGAACTTTTCGGCCAGAAAATCGAGCAGTACACGCAGGGCCGCTACAAGCTGCAGGTCTATCCGGCTGGCCAGCTCGCCAATGACCAGAAGGCAGTCGAGCAACTGCAGCTCGGCGGTATCGACTTCACCGTGACCGGCACCGGGACCTACGCGACTTACATACCCACCCTCAACCTGACCGCGCTGCCCTTCTTGCTCGACAGTTACGAGCAAGGCTGGAAGCTGTACGACGAATCGAAATGGCTGCAAGCACAGTTTGCCAAAGGGCCCGAGAAGGGCTTCCGGTTTCTTTCGACCTTCGAGGCCGGATTTCGCAGCATGACAACCAAGGAGTCGCTGGTCTCTCCGGCCGACGCCAAGGGTAAAAAGTTGCGCAGCTTTCCCAACGAAATGATGCGCTGGCAACTCGAGGCGATGGGATTCGGTGTGCAGATAATGCCGCTGCCCGAGGTCTACCTCGCCATACAG
The DNA here is from genome assembly GCA_003153335.1 of Betaproteobacteria bacterium. Taxonomy (GTDB): domain Bacteria; phylum Pseudomonadota; class Gammaproteobacteria; order Burkholderiales; family Casimicrobiaceae; genus PALSA-1005. Next base: position 2,401 of record PLYG01000195.1, read on the forward strand.
CAAGGCGTCGTGAGCGGGCAGGAAAACCCGATCGACACCATTTACGCCAACAAATTCTACGAGGTCGCGCCGTACATTACGCTGACGCAGCACGTATACAGCCCCATTCCATTGACGGTCTCTGAAAAAACCTGGCAGAAGCTTTCACCCGCGGATCGGGAAGGCGTGACCCGGGCGGCGAAGGAGGCGGCGGACTGGAGTCGCAAGGAGATTCGCGCGAACGACGAGCGGCAGTTGAAGGAGATGGCGGCCAAGGGGGCCAAAGTCTCGCGTCCCGACATAGGTCCTTGGCGCGAAGCTGTCAAGCCGGTCTATGCAAAAGCCAAGGAAAAGTACGGCGCCGATGTCGATGCTATTCTCGCCGACGCGAACGCTTTGCGGAAAGCGCTACCGGCCAAGTAAGTTCTCCTGCGGCCTTTTCAGTCGGACCCTCGTTGCCCATGCAGCCTGACCGAACGACGGCACCGCCGGCGGAGCCGCGGCTAACCGGCTCGGACCCGCGGGCATCGGCGCCTTCCGGGCCGGCACCCTTGCGCCTGTTCGGCGCGTTGGTCGACGCGTCCACGATCGCGATGGGCGCTTCCATCATTGCCCTGGTGTTCAGCAACGTCATCCTGCACTTCTTCGGCCTCGACATCGCATGGACGACAGAGTTGAGCGAGCTGCTCATGGTCTGGGTCACATTTATTGGCGGCGCCGCGGCGGCGAGGCGAGGCGAACACGTGGCCATCAGTGAGCTTGTCGACCTTCTTGGCGGCCGCGGCCGGCGATGGGCCGACGCATCCGCCCAGATCGTGAGTGCCATCGTTCTGCTGCTGCTGATCGGGTACGGCATGAGCATCGTGGTGTCGAGTTGGAGCAACCGACTCACTGTGCTCAACTGGCCGATGTCCATCGAATACCTTGCGCTGCCCGTCGGGTCAGCAGCAACGCTCGTTTTCGTACTCTTCGATCTCGTCCAGATCGCGCGCGGCTGCAACCGCGAAGATCGATTCAGGAGCTAGGTCGATGCTGGTCCTCGAAATCTTCGGACTGTTCTTTCTCATCGCGCTGGCAGGCGTGCCCNNCGTCTACGCGTTGCTGGCGACCACGGTGAGCATAATCTGGATCAAGGGATTCAGCCATCCACTTGAGACGATCTTCCTGACTTACATCAGCAGCGTCGAGCCGTTTCTGCTAATCGCCGTGCCGCTTTTCATCTTCGCCGGCGAATTGCTCTCACATGGCGGCGTCGGCAAACGGATCGTTAATCTGTCTCGGGCGATCCTGGGGTTTCTGCCGGGGGGCATGGGTATCGTGACGGTGGCTTCGTGCCTTATGTTCGGGGGTGTCTCCGGGTCAGCACTCGCCGACACGGCGGCGATCGGATCGCTGGTTGTCCCAGCGATGGTGGCGCGCGGTTACGGCCGCCCATTCATCGCCTCACTGCTTGCGGTGGCCGGCACGCTAGCCCTGCTGATGCCGTTGTCGATCCCCTTCCTCGTCTTCGCATTCATCTCGGGCACGTCAATGCGGCAGTTGGGAATGGCCGGGATCATCCCGGCCTTTGTCGCCGCCCTCATCCTGTCGCTGGTCTGCGCCTGGTACGGCAAGAAGACCGGCTGCGACAACGGCAGCGCGCGTTCGACCCGGCGCGAGATGTGGGCTGCGTTCAAGGAAGCAGGGCCTGCGCTTCTGATGCCGGTGATTATCATCGGCGGTATCTGGTCCGGCCTGTTCACCCCGACCGAGGCGGCGGCGGTCGCGGTCGTATACGGTCTGGTCGTTTCGCTCACACTGTATCGAGACATCACCTGGCGGGACCTGCCGCAGATGCTGCTGCGCGCTCTGCGCACGAGCGCAGTGGTCATGTTGATCATCGGGGCCACAGGCGCGCTGGCGTGGCTGGTGACCGCTGAACAGGTGGCGGTCCAACTCTCAGCGTGGGTCAGCAGCGTCGCCCACGAGCCCTGGCAGTTCCTGCTCCTGGTCAATATTGCACTCTTGCTGCTCGGCATGTTCATCGAGCCGCTTCCCGCGATGTTGCTCACCGCACCGCTGCTCTTGCCGCTCGCGCAGTCATTCCACATCAACCTCGTACACTTCGGTGTGGTGGTGACGTTCAATCTCGCCATCGCTCTCGTCCATCCGCCGGTGGGAGCGGCGCTCTTCATCTCGGCGAAGCTGGCAGAGGTCAGCATCGGATCCGCAACGCGGGCACTACTGCCGCTGCTGTGCGCCATGATCCTGATCCTGCTGCTCATCACCTACATCGAGCCGCTTTCCCTCGTACTGATCAATCTTTCTCGCTGACGTTCCCGCTTTGCGATCGATGCCTATTGGCTGCATTGCTGACTATCTGACCGGTGCCACCGACCTGGGCGTCAACCTGACGCGCGAGGGATTACCAGATGTGTTTCGTTCCCCTCGACCCATCCAATGGTGTGCGGCCCGTGACATATTATTCAGCCGAGTTGCCAGGGATTTCGCTTGTGTGCTCGGGTCAATGCGACCCATAATGCGCGCGATCGATCGGGATGCACGATGCGGCGTCCAAAAGTATGGCGTCGCGCAGCGCAAAGCGGCGACAGCAATCACCAGAAGGAAACGCGAATGGCACATTGGCTACGCTTCGAGCGCCAGGGCCGCACCGGCTTCGGCACCATCGACGGCAACACCATCAGCGTGTATACCGGCGACATATTCGATGCGCCGCAGGCCAGCGGTCAAACGCTGTCGCGCGATCAGGTCAAGGTGCTCACGCCGACGGTGCCCAGCAAGATGGTCGCGCTGGTCGATAACTATCATGCGCTGGTTGCCAAGCT
>PLYG01000403.1 GCA_003153335.1 Betaproteobacteria bacterium
TCGCGCATGTACATGCGCACCGGGTCGGTCGTGCGGCCAAATTCGGAATCCAGCGTCGACGCGGCGGCTTCGGCCTCTTCGTCGACGTCGTCGGCAACCACGGCCGGAGTGGACTCGTTCAGCAGCAGCGTTTCGGCATCGGGCGCCACGTCATAGACCTGGATGCCCATGTCGTTGATCATGCTGATCACGCCTTCGATCTGCTCCGCATCGAGCACGTCGTCCGGCAAATGATCGTTGATTTCGGCGTAGGTCAGGTAGCCGCGCTCCTTGCCCAGCACAATCAGGTTTTTCAGCCGCGTGCGGCGCGCTTCGACATCGGCCGCCGACAACACGGGCAGCGCTTCGGCCAGCTGGCGACCTTTGTTTTTGCCATTCTTGCCCTTGCCGGCAAGCGCCTGGGCCCGCTTTTCGGCCAGCTTGGCGACCTGTTCGGCGAGCAGCTTCTGGCGATCCTCAACCGTCGGTTGGGCAGGTGTGGCCGCGGCCTTGCCCTTGGCGACTGGTGCCGATGCGGCGTTGCCTTTGGCGACTGGCGCCGCCACTGCCTTGACGGTAGGTTTTGCCGCAGTCTTTACTGGACCCTTTTTCGCGGGTGTCGCTTTGACCTGCGGCTTGGCAGCCGGCTTTTTCGCAACCTTCGGCGGGGTTGCCGTTTTCGCTTTCGGGACCGCCTTGGCTGTCGGCTTGGCCGCGGGCTTTTTCAGGTGTTTCGAATTCTTGGGCGCAACCTTGCCTTTTGCCGGCTTGGCAGCGGGCTTCTTCGCGACGGGTTTCCTGGCTGCCGGTTTGGCCGGTTTCTTTGCCGGCTTTTTGGCGGCGGGCTTGGTCGGCCGCGACGACTTGCGGGTGGCCGGCTTGGTCGGCCGCGCTCCCTTGCGCGCCGTCACTTTGACGTGCTTCGAAGGCTTTTTTGCGGGTTTCGTGGGTTTCTTGACCATATTTAGATCCAGGTTGAGCACTGTGCGGGCAGGATATGCGGAACCTTCCATTATACCAGTCCGCCACTAGAGTTGGTCGTCGTTTCGACGCGAAAGTTCTTGATGTTGCGAGAATTTCTGTTCGAAAATCCGATACCGCGTCAAGGCGTCGAGGAACGCTGCCTCGTCCTCGCCGGTATCGCCCATGTCGGCGATCAGTCGGCTGGTCCGCTGATAAATGGCGCCGAACTCCGTGTTTTGCAATGCCTCGACCAGCGGACCCGTTGCCAGCGTGGGTTCGCCGTGTTCGCGCAAGTGCGCCAGCAGGACATTGAGCGCCCGGGCTTCCCGGCTCGGATGCTTGGGGGATGCCTCGACAAACGAAGTGGCCAGGCTGGGCCGCTGCAGCAGGTAGCGGATGATTGCCAGATACGGGCCGGCCGCGGTCTGGGCCTGGACTCCCGGCGCGCGGCTGCCGCGCGATGAACCGGAGCGTCGCGTCGACTCCGGGCCGTTCGACGGCGGCAACAGCGGCTTCTGGATTGCCGCCGGCAGCAGGGGCGCCAGCTCGGTTTCGGTGAGTCCTACCGTGTCAGCGAGCCGTTTCTTGAGCAGCAACCGCAGCACCGGCGCGGCGAGCGACTCGAAATAGGGTTTGGCCGCGGTCACCAGCGCGGCGCGGCCTTCCGCGGTCGCGGGCGCGTGGCGGCGCTCCAGTTCCCGGATGAAGTAGTCCGACAGCGGCATTGCCTCGCCGAGCAGCTCTTCGAATGCAGCGCGTCCGAATTCGCGGACGTAGCTGTCCGGGTCATGCTCCTCGGGCAAAAAGAGAAAAGCCGCCTCCTTGCCGTCGGTCAGCGCCGGCAGCGCGTTTTCAAGCGCCCGCCATGCGGCGCGCTGTCCGGCCGCGTCACCATCGAAGCAGAACACGATGCGGTCCGCCTGCCGAAAGAGTTTCTTGACATGATCGCCAGTCGTCGCCGTGCCCAGCGTGGCGACCACGTACTCGACACCCTGCTGGGCCAGCGCGACCGCGTCCATGTACCCTTCGACCACGATCACGTTTCCTGCATCGCGTATGGCGTGGCGCGCCTGAAAGAGGCCGTAGAGTTCGCGCCCCTTGATGAACAGCGGCGTCTCCGGGGAATTCAGGTACTTGGGCTCGCCGTGGTCCAATACGCGCCCGCCGAAGCCGATGATGCGGCCCTGCGCGTCGGTGATCGGAAACATGATGCGATCGCGAAAGCGGTCGTAACGCCGGCCGCCGTCGCCGATGATGACCAGCCCCGCGGTCTCCATCGCCTTGTCGCCGTAGTCCGGGACGGCGGTTTCCAGATTCTGCCAGCCGTCCGGTGCGAACCCCAAGCGAAAGCGCGCGGCGATTTCGCCGGTCAGCCCGCGCTGCTTCAGATAGTCGATCGCGCGCGGCGTGGCCCGGAGCTGGTTCTTGTAATAGGTGGCTGCCGCATCGAGCAGATCCGACAAGTACGTGAGTTCATCCTTGCGCGGCCCGGCGCTCTCGGTCCCGGCGGCGGCGCGCGGCACGGTCAGCCCGACCTGTTGCGCCAACTGTTCGACCGCTTCCGGAAAAGTCATCCCGGCGTGTTCGATCAGGAAGCCGATCGCCGTCCCGTGGGCGCCGCAGCCGAAGCAGTGGTAGAACTGCTTGGTCGGACTGACCGTGAACGACGGGGATTTTTCGTTGTGAAACGGGCAGCACGCGGCGAAATTCGCCCCCGCCTTTTTCAGCGGCACATAGCGCTCGATCACGTCGACGATATCCACCCGCGAAAGCAGAGTCTGGATGAAGTCGTTCGGTATCATGGCGCGTGAGGGAGGGGGCGAAAGATTATACGCTCAGCCTGCATGAACAAAAAACGGGGTCCGCGACCCCGTTTCTGAACCAACCCGATTCGGCAAGGAACTCAGCCGATCAGCCTTGCCTTGACCAAGCCGGAGATCTTGCCGATGTCCGCGCGCCCGGCGACCTGCGGCTTCAACTCGGCCATGACACGGCCCATGCCGGAAACACCGGCGGCGCCGGTCTTGGCTATCGCTTCGGCGATGAGCGCGTCGATCTCCGCGTCGCTCAATTGTTTGGGCAGATAAGCCTGGAGCACGTCGACCTCGGCGCGCTCGGCGGCGACCAGATCGGCGCGTCCGCCCGCTCCGAACTGGGTGATCGAGTCCTTGCGCTGCTTGATCATCCTGTCGATGATCGCGAGCACGTCGGCATCGGAAAGTGTGATGCGCTCGTCGACCTCGCGCTGATTGGTCGTCGCCAGCAGCATCCGGATGGTCGACAGCCGCGCGGCATCCTTGCTCCGCATCGCGGCCTTCATATCTTCGGTGATGCGTTCCTTCAAGGTCATTTCCGGTCTCTCCAAATGAAGACAGCCGAGCGAACCCGGCTGTCTTCCTGAAATTCGCGGCGCGTGGCTCAGTAGAGCTTGGGCGGCAGGGTCTGGCTGCGCAGGCGCTTGTAATGGCGTTTGACCGCAGCGGCGAGTTTCCGCTTGCGTTCGGCGGTGGGCTTCTCGTAGAACTCGCGCGCGCGCAGCTCGGTCAGGAGCCCGGTCTTTTCAATGGTGCGTTTGAAACGGCGCAGAGCGGCTTCGAACGGCTCGTTTTCCCGGAGGCGTAATGCTGGCATGTAGATCAATCCCTTCGATTGAGCAAAAGTGAATACAGAGCCGACAATGATAACAACAATCCGGAGTCCAGGCAAGCGCGAGCTGGGGAACGATGAGGGGCCGGTATAATCGGACGATGCTGGTCCTGGGTATCGAATCCTCCTGCGACGAAACCGGTGTCGCCCTGTACGAGGGTGGCGCGGCCGGTGGCCGGCTGCTCGCGCACGCGCTCCACTCGCAGGTCGCGATGCACGCGGCTTACGGCGGGGTGGTGCCGGAACTGGCCTCGCGCGACCACATCCGGCGGGTCTTGCCGCTGACCCGGCACGTCCTGAGCGCGGCGGCCAGATCGCTGGCCGATCTGACCGGGGTCGCGTATACCCAGGGTCCTGGACTGGCTGGCGCGCTGCTGGTGGGCGCCAGCGTGGCGAACGGGCTTGCCTACTCGCTCGGCGTCCCCGCAGTGGGCATTCACCATCTCGAAGGTCATCTGCTGTCGCCGCTCCTGGCTGATCCGGCACCCGAATTCCCATTTGTCGCGCTTCTGGTTTCGGGCGGCCATACGCAGTTGCTTGCGGTCGAAGGCGTGGGTGAATACCGGCTACTCGGCGAATCGCTCGACGATGCTGCCGGGGAAGCTTTCGACAAAACTGCGATGCTGCTCGGGCTTTCCTATCCGGGCGGCGCCGAACTGTCCAGGCTGGCCGAAGACGGCGATCCAGCGCGTTTCCGGTTGCCGCGTCCGATGCTCGATTCGGGCGATCTCGACTTCAGCTTCAGCGGTCTCAAGACGGCGGTGCTGACCCTGGTTCGAAAACACGCGCGCGTCAGCGAGCTGCTCACGCCCGATATCCGCGCAGCGATTGCGCGCGCTTTCCAGGAAGCGGTTGTCGATGTGTTGACGGCCAAAGCGCTGGCTGCGCTGGAGGCGACCGGACGGCGGCGTCTGGTCGTCGCGGGCGGCGTCGGCGCCAACAAGCAGTTGCGTGAGCGCCTGCGCTTCGAGTGCGCCCGGCGCGGCGTCGAACTCTTCTTTCCCCCTCTCGAGTTGTGCACGGACAACGGCGCCATGATTGCGCTCGCCGGCGCACTCCGGATGGACACCGGCACGCATGAATACGCCTATTCGGTCCGGCCGCGATGGCCGTTGAGCGAGTTGGTCGTACCGCGTTAACGCGTTGCTCCGCCCATCTTCAAGATCCGGACTGGTGTGTTGATGACCGCCTCGATTTGGTACCCATCGGGGTCGATGACAAACGTAGCGTAATAATGTTCGCCGTAGTCAAGGCGTAGGCCCGGCGCACCATTGTCCCTGCCGCCATGCGACAGCGCGGCTGCGTGGAAGCGCGCCACGGATTCGCGCGATGGCGCGACGAATGCGAGATGGAACCCCGGTCCGGGCACTGCGACCCCGCCGGACCTGAGTTTGATCGCGAGGTTGTCGCCGCCACCGGGGTAGCCATAGCCCACCGCCGTGTCGTCAGTCCACACGCGAACATAGCCCAGCGCGGAAAGCACCGCGTCGTAGAAACGAGCGGAGCGCGCCAGTTCGGCTACGCCCAGGGAGATGTGATGGAGCATCCGCGTGCTGGCATGAGGCTACCGCCCGATGCTCGTTTCCTTGCCATGCAGCAGCTTTTGTATATTGCCCTTGTGCCGCCACACCAGCAACGCGGCGATAGGAACGAACACCCATGCGCGCGCGTCGTTGCCCATGAAGTAAAAGGCGAATACCGGCGCGATGATCGCGGCTGCGAGCGCGCCGACCGATGAAATCCTGAATATGATGGCGATCAGGAACCAGACACCGAACGTCGTGGCCGCGAGCCATAGATTCAGGCCGAGCATGATCCCCGCGACGGTGGCCACGCCTTTGCCGCCCCGGAACTTGTGGTACACCGGGAACAGGTGGCCGAGAAACANNCGGTGCGCAGCACGTTGGTGGCGCCCGGGTTGCCCGACCCGTAGCTGTGCGGGTCCGGCAGCGCGAACAGCTTACTGACAACGACGGCAAACGACACCGAACCGATCAGGTACGCGGCGACAACGAACAACCAACTGGCCATCAATGGAATCTCAAGTAGAATTCCCGATTGATTCTACCAGTGACAGGCGAAGGCGGAGAGCATGGACACGATCTTCATCACCGATCTGAGAATCGACACCCGGATCGGCGTGTACGAATGGGAGAAGCACGTCAAGCAACCGGTCCTGATCAATATCGAGATCGCCATGCCGCATTCGCGAGCCGGAACTTCCGATGACTTCGCGGACGCGCTCGACTACGCTGCGGTGGTTGGCCGCGTGCAGGCATTGCTGGCCGATCATCCTCACGACCTGCTGGAGCGCCTCGCCGAGGCGATCGCGGCGTTGGTGCTGGAAGAGTTCCACGCGCCATGGGTGCAGGTGCGGTTGGCGAAAATCGCTCCGCTGCCCGGGGTGAAGCAGCTGGGTGTGCGCATCGAGCGCGGCGTGCGCCCTGTCTGAATCCTGGTATCCGAACGTCCGAAAAATGCAACCGGGTCCGTGCCGGCGGGCAACGAACCTGGTGCGGGGGTAACTGCCGGACGTCTAACAGGCTCCTAGGTCAGATCGCCGATTGCTTGGTAGGGCTGGCGGCTTCCCGGACTTGCGCTGTTGGCGCGCACGCCGTTTCATGGCTACTCGCCAGCACTAGACCGTCCGCGACCAGCGGCGGCATGACATTGGCAATCAGGCTGAACATCCCGAGCGTGGTGAGCGTCGCGAGCGCGGCGCACGTTGCGGCACGGCGGAGGTCAAAAGTCGTCGTCTTCATCGCGGTGTTCATTCAAGTTCTCCTGTCGCAGGTCGCGCTCGGGTGGGAGTGGGGGCAGCATGGGTTCTGCATGATGCTTTGATGCGGGCAGTCGCAATGCTGGATTCAAGAAATTTGCCGACCGCGCGGTGCGGCGCCGTCGGCGGTGTGCGTTGCCCCCGACAGATACAACAGAGTCAAATCGCACAGGCCACGATGATGATTCGCCGCTCAGGGCGAATTGGTTCCTGGTTTTTTGTCGTAGCGTACGAAGCGGAGGAGAAAGGACGCAAGGGCGAATGGCCACCGCCCCAGGTTAGCAGGCTGTTGAAAAACTACTGCGGAGGCCGTCTGCGGCGTTGCGCGGTGCTCGAAATCCTCACGTACGACCAAGTACGCTCCGGTTTCTGTGCTCCACGCGCCTTGCAGCCGGCCTTCCTCGCTACGTTTTTCAACAGCCTGCGAGTGCAATTCAGACCTTTGCCATCGCCGCGTCAGCCACGCGGGTGATGCGCCGCATGCAGCCGCTTCAGGCGTTCGCGCGCGACGTGCGTGTAAATCTGCGTGGTCGTGATATCGGCGTGGCCGAGCAGCAGTTGCACTACACGCAGGTCCGCGCCGTGGTTGAGCAGATGGGTGGCGAATGCATGGCGCAACGTATGCGGCGACAGCGTTCTCGGGTCGATGGCCGCCAGTACCGCGTAGCGCTTGAGCGCGTGCCAGAAGGTCTGCCGCGTCGGCGGGCCGCGCCGCGCTGTCAGGAACATGGCGTCGCTGCCGCCGTGTCCGGCCAGCGCAGGACGACCTTCCTTCAGGTAACGCGTGATCCATGCGAGCGCCTCTTCGCCCAGCGGCACCAGCCTCTCTTTGCTGCCCTTGCCCAGGACGCGGACCACGCCCATGTCCAGGCTGACCTGTCCCAGCTTCAGGCCGACCAGTTCCGACACCCGCAGCCCCGTCGCATACAGAGTCTCGATCATGGTCCGGTCGCGCAGGCCCAGCACGGTCGTGCAATCGGGGGCGCCGAGCAGGGCTTCGACCTGGGCCTCGGACAGATTCCTGGGCAGCCGGCGCGGCATTTTCGGGGCCTTGACGCGCAGGCACGGGTCTTCCTTCAGTGCGCCCCGCTGCAACTGCAATTGATAAAACCGGCGCAGCGAGGACAGCCGGCGGTTGATCGAGGTGACCTTGGCCAACTGCTTGAACTGCGCACCGATATAGGCCTCGACGTCGGCGCGTTGTGCCTGATGCAGCGACTTGCCCTGCTGCGCCAGCCAGGCCGCCCATGCCCCGAGATCCTGTCGATAACTGACCAAGCTGGTCGGTGCGAGTCCATCCTGCAGCCAGACCTGGTCGCAGAAGTCGTCGATCAGCTCGAGCTCGGACGCGGCGGCCACTGTACCCGGGGTGACGGTCGCACTCACAGCCTGGCCCCCTCGTGTCGGAGCAGCCAGCGCTTGATGGCGAGCGGGTCGTGGTCCTTGCTGCCCATGAAGCCGCCGAGCCGACCGCCCGCCGCGACGACGCGGTGGCAGGGAATGATCAGCGGCAGCGGGTTGCGCCCGCACGCGCCGCCGACCGCGCGCGGCATCGAGCGAATGGCCTTTGCGATGTCGCCGTAGGTGCGCACCTGTCCTGGGGGAATCGCGCCGATTTCCCGCCACACGCGATCCTCGAACGCGGTGCCGTTGGTGGCTACGGCCAAATCGAAGCGCACATGCGGATCGTCGACATAGGCCAGCAATTGCCGCATCGCCTCCGCTGCGAGCGGGGTCGTGGGGGCGAGTTCCTCGGTCGCCAGGGGCAGATAGTCGATCGCGACTATGCGCCCGCCACGCTCGCGTATGCCCAGCACGGCAAACGGCGTGCGCAGCCTGGCTGCGTATTCAAGTCCATGCGGCCGCGATGGGTTGGAAGTGTCGTAAGTCATGGTTCTGGGTCGGCGCTCCGAATGCGCGTTGGACGGCTGCGTCCGGAAACCATTGGGCGCTTGCATGCGTGGATTCTACCTCGCCACGTTCAACGCTTGGCGGCGCCCGGCATTGATGATGGGACAGATTCGGGGTAACCTTGCGCGGTTCCAGATCGAAAAACCTCACGGAGGAAACACCATGCGTTTTGTTCGCTTGCTGGCCATCTCGGCCGCGCTGGCCGGCGCCGCAGCCGGCGCCGCTTTTGCACAAACCAAGTGGGACCTGCCCACAGCCTATCCTGCCAGCAACTTTCACACGGAGAACGTCCAGCAGTTCGCGGCGGACGTTGACAAGGCCACCGGCGGCAAGCTGAAAATCACCGTCCACGCCAATGCGTCGCTGTTCAAGGCGCCCGAAATCAAGCGCGCGGTCCAGGGCAATCAGGCGCAAAGCGGGGAAATCTTGCTGGTGAATTTCGAGAACGAGAATCCACTATTTGGTGTCGATGGGCTGCCGTTCCTCGCCACCAGCTATGCCGATTCGATGAAACTGTACAAGGCGTCGAAACCCGCGCTCGAAAAGCTGCTTGCTACGCAGGGAATCAAGCTGCTGTACACGGTGGCATGGCCGCCGCAGGGAATCTACACCAACAGAACGTTGAACAGCGTCGCCGACATGAAGGGGCTGAAGTGGCGCGCCTACAGTCCTGCCACTGCACGCATTGCCGAACTGGTCGGCGCGCAGCCGATGACGGTACAGCAGGCCGAACTCTCGCAGGCACTCGCCACCGGCGTGATCGATTCGTACATGTCTTCCGGTTCAACGGGGTACGACACCAAGACCTACGAGAGCATCAAGAACTGGTACGACACGCAGGCCTGGCTGCCCAAGAATGCGGTGATCGTCAATCAGAGCGCGTTCGATGCGCTCGACAAGGCGACACAGGATGCGCTGCTCAAGGCCGCCGCGGACGCCGAGGTTCGTGGCTGGAAACTGTCGCAGGAAAAGAACCAGTGGTACGCCGACCAGTTGAAGGCCAAGGGGATGAATATCCTGCCGCCGTCGCCGCAACTCGCGGGCGACCTCAAGAAAGTGGGTGACGTTCTGCTTGGTGACTGGCTGAAAAAAGCCGGTGCCGAAGGGCAGGCCGTCGTCGACGCTTACAAGAAGCTTTGATTTTGCTGCGCGCCGCTTTGCCGGCGCGCGTTGCCTGGCCGGTGGGCAATCGAGCGGGGCAGCGCAGCGGCGCGCGCCGCCCATGTTGCGAGCGCCTCTCCGGCGGCCGTGCTCCATTCCTGCCGGGGTCTTCATGAGAAAGCAACTCGACGCGTTGTATGACTGTGCCGCGTACGCCGCCGCGTTGTGCATGGTCGGCACGCTGGCTTCGGTGCTGGCCGGCATCCTCGACCGCTACCTGGCGCTGGGCATTCGCGGCACCGACATGTATGCCGGCTATTGCATGGCGGCGAGCGGCTTCCTGGCGCTGGCACACACGTTGAAGCTCGGCGAGCATATCCGCGTCACCCTGATCCTGCAAAAACTCACCGGCCGCACCAAGCACGGGCTGGAAGTCTGGGCGCTCTTCGCGGCGACGCTGCTCGCCACACTGTTCGCGGTCTACAGCGTCCGCCTGTCCTATTTGTCGTGGAAATTTCATGACATCTCGACCGGCAACGACGCGACGCCGTTGTGGATACCGCAACTGGCGATGGCGATTGGCACCATCGTGCTGTTGATCGCTTTCATCGATGAGCTGATACTCGAAATCAAGGGCCAGCGCGTGGTGGAAACGAGCGACGAGGCGCTGCACAATGAATGACGTCGCGATCACCACGCTGCTGATTGTCGCGCTGTTCCTGATTCTGGGCAGCGGCGTGTGGATCGGCCTGGCGCTCGCCGGCGTGGCCTGGATCGGGATGGAGCTCTTTTCCTCGCGCCCCGCGGGGGATGCGATGGCGGTCACCATCTGGGGCGCGTCGTCGAGCTGGACTCTCACCGCGCTGCCGCTCTTTATCTGGATGGGCGAGGTGCTGTTTCGCACGCGCTTGTCCGAGGACATGTTCCGTGGCCTGGCGCCCTGGATGAACCGATTGCCGGGGCGGCTCTTGCACACCAACATCATCGGCTGCGCGATCTTTGCCGCCGTTTCAGGTTCGAGCGCGGCGACTTGCGCGACCATAGGGAAAATGACGCTGCCGGAATTGCTCAAGCGCGGCTATCCCGAGGACAAGGTGATCGGCACGCTGGCCGGCGCCGGCACGCTGGGCCTGTTGATTCCGCCATCGATCATTATGATCGTCTACGGCGTGTCGGCTAATGTGTCGATAGCGCAGTTGTTCATTGCCGGCGTGCTGCCGGGGGTCATGCTGGCCGGCCTGTTCATGTCGTACGTGATCATCTGGGCGCTGATGAATCCCGGCGCGATTCCGCCGCCCGACCGGGAGTATTCGTTCAGCCAGAAGCTCTACGAATCACGGCACCTGATTCCAGTCGTGTTGCTGATCATGGCCGTGCTGGGCTCGATTTACGCAGGGGTCGCGACCGCGACCGAGGCCGCGGCGATCGGCGTGGTCGGGGCGCTCTTGCTTGCTCTGGTGCAAGGCTCGCTCAACCGGACAACGTTCGTCGAATCGCTGATGGGCGCGACGCGCCTGTATTGCATGATTGCGCTGATCCTGTGCGGTGCGCAGTTCCTGACCCTGGCGATGGGCTATATCGGCCTGCCGCGTCACCTTGCCGAATGGATAGGCCGGATGGGCCTCTCCCAATTCTGGCTGATCATCGCGCTGATGATTTTCTACATCATTCTCGGCTGCTTCCTCGACGGCATTTCGATGGTGGTGCTGACCATGGGCGTGATTCTGCCCACGGTCGAAAAGGCCGGTATCGACTTGCTGTGGTTCGGCATTTTCATTGTGCTGGTGGTCGAGATGGCGCAGATCACCCCGCCGGTGGGTTTCAATCTGTTTGTGCTGCAGGGGATGACCAAGAAGCAATTGACATGGATTGCCCAGGTCACGCTGCCGATGTTCTACCTGATGATAGCCGCAGTGCTGCTGGTATATTTCGTGCCCGAAATTGCGACCTGGCTACCCAGGAAAATGAAAATGGGATGAACCGATGACTGAGACGATTGCAAAGTGGCGTCATGCGCTGGATACCGGCGCGCTCACCAGCCAGGCCCTGGTCGAACAAATGCTGGCCCGCGCCCGCGACCCCGCCGGCGAAGGCAAGCGGGTGTTTCGCAAGCTGTACGCGGAAGCCGCGCTCGCGCAGGCGATCGCGTTTGATGCGTGCCGCAAGGCGGGAATACCGCCGGCGCACCTGGGACCGCTCGCCGGCATTCCGCTCTCGGTCAAGGATTTGTTCGACATCGCCGGTGAAGTCACGACCGCCGGTTCGGTCGTGCTGCGCGACAACGCGCCGGCACAACGCGATGCGCCGGCCATCCAGCGCTTGCGCCGCGCGGGCGCGATCCTGATCGGCCGCACCAACATGACCGAATGGGCCTATGGAGCGGTCGGGGCCAACGGGCATTTCGGCACGCCGCGCTGCGCCTGGGACCGCGCCGTCGATGGCGGCGCCGGCAGAATTCCGGGCGGATCGACTTCGGGCGGCGCGGTTTCAGTCACTGACGGCATGGCCGCGGCGACCATAGGTTCGGACACGGGAGGGTCGGTACGGATTCCGGCGGCGCTCAACGGTCTAGCCGGCTTCAAGCCGACGGCGCGGCGCGTGCCG